>JBGARM010000002.1:0-9146 GCA_044230215.1 Thermoanaerobaculia bacterium
GGCAAGATCACCAGCTTCAACGGCCGCAAGCATGTCGGCTTCGATCTCGACACTTTCGACGGCGTGCCGACGACCGCCGCCGGCTGGCTGGACCTCGATACCCGGGGCGGCTTCGAACGCCTCGAGATCGACGGCCAGTCGCCGGTGCGGCTCGGCATCAGCTTCCGCTCCCAGGGGGCGAATATCGAGCCTCCGCCTCCGCCGCCGCCGACGCCGCAACCCGGGCCCTCCGGGTTGACCGAGGAGTACGGCTTCAATCGCCGCGGCGCCGACTACCGTAATTTCGCCGCCGACGATCTGCGCACCTGCCAGAACGCCTGCAAGGGCGACCGGCGTTGCCGCGCCTACGCCTACAACCTGAATCGCCGGGTCTGTTACCTTAAGGAGCAGGTACCCGAGACGAGTCCGGATCGCGAGGTGACCTCGGGCGTCAAGCAGGGCTGGGGCGGCGGCAACGATGGCGGCGGTAGCGGCGGGAACCAAGGCGGCGGCGACAACGGTGGCAGCGGCGGTTCGGGCATGATCACCACCGAGCGCGGCTTCGACCGGCGCGGCAGCGACTACGTCGATTTCCGCGCCCGCGATCTGTTCGACTGCCAGGACTCCTGTCGCCGCGACGACCGATGCCGGGCCTACACCTTCGACACCATCGAGCGCACCTGCTGGCTCAAGAGCCGCGTCAACTCGCAGCAGCGCGATCGCGACATGGTGACAGGCTACAAGCAGTAACTCGCTGCAGGCGACGGCGGCGCGGCGCGCGCGGCGCGCGCCAGCGCCGGCGGGCGTCGGGAGCGACCGGTTCGCGGCTGATAAGATCCGGATCCGCATGCCCAAGCGCACCGACATCTCTTCCATCCTCGTCCTGGGCTCGGGGCCGATCGTCATCGGCCAGGCCTGCGAATTCGATTATTCGGGCACCCAGGCCTGCCGCGTGCTCCGCCGCGAGGGTTACCGGGTCATTCTGGTCAACTCGAACCCGGCGACGATCATGACCGATCCGGAGATGGCCGACGCCACCTACGTCGAGCCGTTGACGCCCGAGGTGGTCGAGAAGATTCTGGAAAAGGAGCGTCCGGACGCCATTCTGCCGACCGTCGGCGGACAGACCGGCATCAACCTGGCGATGGCGCTGCACGAACGCGGTGCGCTCGAAAAGTACGGTGTCGAGCTCCTGGGCGCCGGCATCGAGGCGCTCTCGGTCGGCGAGGATCGCGAGCTCTTCAAGCGGGCGATGGAGGAGATCGGCCTGCGGGTCTGCCGTTCCGGCCACGCCACTTCGGTAGCGGACTCGCGCGACATCGCGGCGGCGATCGGCTATCCGGTCATCGTCCGGCCGAGCTTCACCCTCGGCGGCGAGGGCGGCGGCACCTGCTACAACCGCGACGAGCTCGACGAGATCGCCGCCACCGCGCTCGAGGCCAGCCCGTCGCACAAGGTGCTGATCGAAGAGTCGGTGCTCGGCTGGAAGGAGTTCGAGCTCGAGGTCATCCGCGACCGGATGGACAACGCCATCGTCGTCTGCTCGGTGGAGAACTTCGACGCCATGGGCGTCCACACCGGCGACTCGATCACCGTCGCGCCGCAGCAGACGCTGTCGGACGGCGAGTACCAGGCGATGCGCGACGACGCTTTCAAGGTCATCCGGCGGGTCGGCGTCGCGACCGGCGGCTCGAACATCCAGTTCGCGGTGTCGCCCACGACCGGCGAGCGCATCGTCATCGAGATGAATCCGCGCGTGTCGCGCAGCTCGGCGCTCGCCTCGAAGGCGACCGGCTTTCCGATCGCCAAGATCGCGGCGCTCCTTGCCGTCGGCTTCACCCTCGACGAGATCCCGAACGACATCACCGGCCGGACTTTCGCCGCCTTCGAGCCGACGCTCGACTACACGGTGGTGAAGATCCCGCGCTGGGCCTTCGAGAAGTTCCCGGGCGCCTCGACCACGCTGGGGACGGCGATGAAGTCGGTCGGCGAGGTCATGGCGATCGGCGCCACTTTCAAGGAGGCGCTGCTCAAGGGGATCGCCTCGCTCGAGCTCGACGGCGGCGGCGCCCGCGAAGAGCGGGCGGCCGATCCGGTGCGGCTCAAACAGCGCCTGGCGACGCCGAACTGGGAGCGCCTCTACGCCGTTTTCGCGGCGCTGCGCCAGGGCTGGACGGTGGAGGAGGTCGCCGCCGCCACGCACATCGACCCCTGGTTCCTGCGCGAGATGAGCGAGATCGTCGACCTCGAGGCCGAAGTCGCCTGCTGGGTTCTCGACTCCCTGCCTGTCGGCCTGCTTCGGCGCGCCAAGGCCATGGGCGTGACCGATGCGCGCCTGGCGCAGCTGGTCGGCGCCACCGAAGCCGAGGTCGCCCGGCAGCGCCAGCGCGCCGGGGTCCACCGGGTCTTCAAGCGGGTCGATACCTGCGCGGCGGAGTTCCCCGCCGAGACGCCGTATCTCTACTCGACCTTCGGCAGCGAGAGCGAAGCGGAGCCTTCGAACCGGCGCAAGGTGATGATCCTCGGCTCGGGGCCCAACCGGATCGGCCAGGGGATCGAGTTCGACTACTGCTGCGTGCACGCCGCACTCTCGCTGCGCAAGCTCGGGATCGAGACCGTCATGGTCAACTGCAACCCCGAGACCGTCTCGACCGACTACGACACCTCCGACCGGCTCTACTTCGAGCCGTTGACGCTCGAGCACGTGCTCGCGGTTTGCGCGACCGAGAAGCCCGACGGCGTCATCGTGCAGCTCGGCGGACAGACTCCGCTCAAGCTGGCCAAGGGCCTCGAAGCGGCGGGTGTGCCGATCTGGGGCACCTCGCCGGGGGCGATCGATCTCGCCGAGGACCGCAAGCTGTTCGGCGCGCTGCTCGTCGAAGAGGGCATCCGGCAGCCCGAGAACGGCACTGCGCGGACGCTGCCCGAGGCGCTCGTCGTGGCGCGCAAGCTCGGCTTCCCGGTGCTCGTCCGCCCCTCGTACGTCCTCGGCGGGCGGGCGATGGCGATCTGCTACGACGAGGAGACGCTGGCGCACTTCATGACCCAGGCGGCGGAGGTCTCGGACGGTCACCCGGTGCTGCTCGACCGCTATCTGGAGGACGCCACCGAGTTCGATCTCGACCTCGTCGCCGATGGCGAGACGGCCGTGGTCTGCGGCATCCTCGAGCACATCGAGGAGGCCGGGGTGCACTCGGGAGACTCCGCCGCCGTGCTGCCGCCGCACCACGCTACCGCGGCGGAGCTCGACGAGCTGCGCAAAGTGGCGATCCGGCTGGCGTTGCGCCTCGACGTGCGCGGGCTCATGAACGTGCAGTTCGCCCGCCACCGCGGCGACCTCTACGTGCTGGAGGTCAACCCGCGCGCCTCGCGAACGGTGCCGTTCATCGCCAAGGCGGTGGGTGTCCCGCTCGTCGGCATCGCCTGCCGGGTGATGGCCGGCGAGCGTCTCGCCGACATCGGTTTCGTGCGCGAGCCGCAGGCGCCGGCGATCTTCGTCAAGGCGCCGGTCTTCCCGTTCAATAAATTCCCGGGCGTCGATACGATCCTCGGGCCGGAGATGAAGTCCACCGGCGAGGTGATGGGCGTCGACGAGGCGTTCGGCTGGGCGTTCGCCAAGGCGTGGATCGCGGCGGGAAATCAGTTGCCGCTCGCCGGCGCCGCCTTCCTGTCCGTCCACGACCGCGAGAAACCGGGTCTTGTGCCGATCGCCGAGAAGCTCATCGGGCTGGGTTTCGAGATCGTCTCGACCGACGGCACGGCACGATTTCTCGCCGGCCGCGGATTCACCGTGCGCCGGATCAACAAGGTTCACGAGGGGCGACCGCATGTCGTCGACGCCATGATCAACCGCGGCATCCAGCTGGTGGTCAACACGCCGGTCGGGCGGGACTCCGCCATCGACGACGCCTACATCCGCCGCACCGCGGTGCGCTACCAGGTGCCTTGCATCACGACCCTTTCCGGCGCCATGGCGGCGGTCGAGGGCATCGCCGCCCTCAAGCAGGGAGGGCTCGCCGTGCGCTCGCTGCAGGAACTGGGGGCGCGCATCCCCCGCGCCGCGCTCTCGCCCTCGCCCGACGCCGCTTCGCTGCCGGTGCGCGCCGAGTGACCGCCAGCGCGCCGGAGATCCGGATCTTCACCGACGGTGCCTGCAGCGGCAATCCGGGGCCCGGCGGCTACGGCGCCGTGCTCGTCTCCGGCGTCCACCGCAAGGAGCTGGCGAAGGGCTTTCGCAAGACGACCAACAACCGGATGGAGCTCCTCGCCGTCATCGAGGGCCTGAAGTCCTTGAAGACCCGGCGGCGGGTGGAGATCTGGAGCGACTCGAAGTACGTCGTCGAGGCGATCGAAAAAGGCTGGGCGCGGAAGTGGCGCGACAACGGCTGGCGCAAGGCCGACAAGAAGCCGGCGCTGAACCCCGATCTCTGGCAGGAGTTGCTGGCATTGCTGGACATGCATCAGGTCAAGTTCCTCTGGCTTCGCGGACACGACGGACACCCCGAGAACGAGCGCGCCGACCAGCTCGCAGTTACCGCCCTGCGCGGACCCGAGCTCGCGATCGATCGCGTTTACGAAGCCGGCAAGTAGGCGGATGGAGGCTTCCATGAAAGCAAGTCGAATCGAAAAAGACAGTCTGGGCGAAATCGAAGTCGCTGGCGATGCCTATTGGGGAGCGCAGACCGAGCGCGCCCGTCGCAACTTCCCGGTCTCGGGACTGGTGTTTCAGCGCCGCTTCGTGGCGGCGCTCGGATTGATCAAGGGCGAGTGCGCGGCGGTCAACGCCGAGATGGCCATCGTCGACCGCGCCCTCGCCGAGAAGATTCAGGCCGCCGCGCTCGAGGTCTACGACGGCAAGCACGACGCGCATTTCCCGCTCGACATCTTCCAGACCGGCTCGGGCACCTCGACCAACATGAACGCCAACGAGGTGATCTCCAACCGCGCCATCGAGATGCTGGGCGGCGTGGTCGGTTCGAAGAAGCCGGTGCATCCGAACGATCACGTCAACGCCGGGCAGTCGTCGAACGACGTCATCCCGACGGCGATCCACGTCTCGGCTTATGCCGCGATCCACGAAGATCTCGCCCCGGCACTCGCCCGGCTGCACGCCGCGCTCGCCGCCAAGGCGGTCGAGTTCGACGACGTCGTCAAGATCGGCCGCACGCATCTCCAGGATGCCGTTCCGGTGCGCCTGGGTCAGGACTTTTCCGGCTTCGCCCAGCAGATCGAGAACGGCATCGAGCGCCTGCACGCGGCGTCGCCGCGGCTCGCCGAGCTGGCGCTCGGCGGCACGGCGGTGGGCACCGGCCTGAACGCCCCTCCGGGCTTCGCCGACGCCGTCATCGCCCGGATGGCGAAACGCTCCGGACATCCGTTCGTGCCGGCGCGCAATCGCTTCGAGGCGCTGGCCGCCAAGGACGCCGCGGTCGAAGCGAGCGGCGCCCTGAAGACGATCGCCGCGTCGCTCAACAAGATCGCCAACGACCTGCGCTGGCTGGCCTCGGGGCCGCGCTGCGGCATCGGCGAAATCTCGCTGCCGTCGCTGCAGCCGGGCAGCTCGATCATGCCGGGCAAGGTCAATCCGGTGATCCCGGAAATGACGACGATGGTGGCGGCGCAGGTGGTCGGCAACGACGCCACGATCACGATCGGCGGCATGACCGGCAATTTCGAGTTGAACGTCATGATGCCGGTGATCGCCTACAACCTGCTGCAGTCGATCCAGCTGCTGACGTCGGCGGCGAATCTCCTGGTCGAGCGCTGCGTCGCCGGCATCACTGCCAATCGCGAGCGTTGCCTCGAGCTGGTGGAGCGCTCGCTCGCCATGGTGACGGCGCTCGCGCCGCGGATCGGCTACGACGCCGCGGCGGCGATCGCCAAGGAGTCGGTGGCGACCGGCAAGACCGTGCGCGAGCTCTGCGTCGAGAAGCAGATCCTGCCCCCCGCCGAGCTCGCCGCGATCCTCGACCCCTACGCCCAGACCGAAGGCGGCATCGTCGAAGGGGCGAGCGCCGGCGGCTAGCCGGCGCGATCGAAGTGACCTCCGGCGGCTAGCCGGCGCGATCGAGGCGACCTCCGGCGGTTAGCCGGCGCGATCGAGGTGACCTCCGGCGGCTAGAGTTGAAACGGCTCGGCAGGGCCGTCGTCGAAGCGGCGCATGCCGTGTCGCTTCACCCACTCGTCGGACCAGCGCGTGGCGAACTCGAGATATTCCGCGAACGGCATGGGATAGGCGTAGCGGATCTCGTCGAGCGCGCGAACGTCTTCGGGGGTCACCGGCAGCGAAAAGTCCAGCCGTTCAGGCGTCGAAGCCGAGGGCCCTCCGGTACTCCGCGAGCTCATAGCGGTCAAGATAGTGGAGAACCGTCGTCCTGTCCACCAGGCCTTTGAGCAGCAAGGCTCGGACGTCTTCGAGATCGATTCCCTGCCGAGCAGGGTTCTGTTTGAGCGCAAAGAGCTTCATGGCGACCAGGTGTTCCGGATCGACGATCGGAACCGAATCGGAGTCGAAAAGGTCCTGCGGTCTGGCGCGGGCGAAAAGAGCCTCGGCGGTTGCGCCCGAGACGAAGAGGAGGTCGACGCGCTCAGCGGTTCCTGGACGAGAGTGGTTCGAGAATCCGGCCGTTCGGCGAATCGTCGCGAAGCCGACGCTCTCCAGTGCCGCGACCGCCGCGTCGGCGTCGATGCTGGCGACAGCCAGGTCGAGGTCTTGCGTGCCGCGGACGACTCCATGGGCGGCGATGGCCACGCCTCCGACGACGATCGCGGGTACGTCGGAGTCGCGCAGCGCCTTCAGCGTCTCGGCCAGGACCCGACCGAAGTTCATGCGGCGAAGATAGCGGTTCGAGGCGTGCCCGGCAATCTCCGCCGACGGCGGCTAGTCGTTGTCCCAGCTCCAGCCGAGCGCGATCGAGGCGGTGAAGTCGATCGTGTTGTCGCCGGCGTCGTAGACGCGGGCGCGCGCCTCGGGGCGGAGGTAGAGGTTGGTGCCCAGCATCGCGTTGTAGCCGATGCCGGCGTGCACCGAGAGGGTGGACTTCGTCAGGTCCACGGCCGGGTTGTTGACGTGCGCGTCGACGTCGAGGTCGGTCACGCCGAGGCCGGAGAAGATCTCGAAGCCCTCGCCCCAGGGGAAAGCGACGTAGGAGGCCTCGAGCGACTGGATGCGGGCGTCGACGTTGCCCGACCGGCCGTAGCCCTTGCCGTCGTTCTTCTCGTAGCTCTCGTAGCTGGCCATGATCCCCCAGCCCTTCGACGGCATCCAGGTGCCGCGCAGGCCGTAGGAGACGTTCTCTTCGAGCTCCTCGGCGAAGTAGTAGCCGACGAAGCCCTCCACCCGGCCCTGGCTCTGCGCCTGGAGGCTCGAAGGCACTCCGGCGAACCCGGCGACCACCGCGACGATCGTGCCTGCGACGACCTTGCCCAGTCTGGCTGAAAGCTGCATGCGTTCCCCCTCAGGAAGTGGCGTTCGAGTCCGCGAGCTCTTCGACGCTCGCGGCGTGAAATCCGACCAGGAGCCGCCGGCCCCGGCGCAGCATCGGAGCGCGGAAGTTGCCGGTCGGTCCCCGGAGATCGTCCGGCTTGGCCGCCGACGCCGGCAGCTTTTCGACTCTCTTGCCGCGCGCGATCCAGACCTCGTCCACGCCGGCGATCAGCTCCTGCACCTCCGCAACCGACATGGCGTTGCGCGCGCTGCGCTCTTCCAGCACTCTCACCTTCCGGCCGCGCAGCACCTCCCGGGTGCTCTCACAGCTCTTTCAGCTAGGGCGCGAGTAGAAGAAGTCGATTTCGGACATCGGCGAAGGCTAACACGCGCCCCAGCGCTCGCGATCAGTCGGAGCCCGAGCTCTCCCAGTCGTCCATCAGGCGGCGCTCTTTCTTGGTCGGGCGGCCGGCGCCTTTTTCGCGGGCGACCGGGGGGCGGCGCATCAGGCGCAGCAGCGGGTCGGCAGCCGGGCGCGGCGGCGAAAGATCCTCGTAGAGCCGGCCCACCTCCGCCTTGGGCAACGGCTTGTCGGCGATCTCCTTCACCACCAGCACGCGCGTCCAGTCGCTGGTGATCTCGGCCTCGATGCGGTCGCCGACGACGAGGTTGCGATGCGGTTTGACCGCGACGCCGTTCACCCGCACCCGCGACAGGTCGCAGGCGTGGGCGGAGAGGGTGCGGGTCTTGTACACCCGGGCGATCGTCAGCCACTTGTCGAGGCGCGTGGACATCGTCAAGATTCTAGGCCACATGTCCAAGGTCCGCCGAGCGACGCCGATCGTCCTGACCCTTTCCTTAGCCGCCCTTCTCGGCGGCTGCTTCGAGCCGCCGGTGGCCGAGCGGATGCTGCTCGAGTTCCGCACCGACGGCGCGGCGCGGGCGACCCTGATGATCGACCTCGGCCGCGCCGAGGACTTCGAGTCGCCGGCGGTGCGCAAGCGCATCGCGACGGCGGAGCGCGGGCTGACCGAAGGCTCCGACCCCTGGCTGGCGCGCTTCGAGGGTCTCACCCAGGGCACCGACGGCACCAGTTTCCAGCGCGCGCGCGGATCGCTGCGCGAATTCCGCCGCTGGGCCGAGCTCAATGACCCCGCAGGATTCTCGGCGCTGTTTGGCGACGACCCGGTCGATTTCCAGTACTCGCAGAACGGCGACCGGGCGACGCTCGAGCTCTCTCCCAGCGGTGCCAGCCGCGCGACGCGCAAGGAGCGCGAGCGTGTCCAGGCCGAAGTCGCCGAATGGAGCGCCGCCTTCGCCCGCTACGTTACCCGAGTCTTCGAGCTCGAGCAGTTTCTCGGCGCCAATCCGGAAGAAAGAAAAAGCTGCTGGCAAAGGGTGTTCGGGGTGAAGGGGGGCGGCGATGGCGAGGACGGGGCCGCGGGCGCCGCGGAGCTCTCGGCGGCGGCGGAGGCGCTCGCGAAAGCGGTGAGCGACAGCCTGGCCGAGCTCCTCGGCGCCTTCGAGATCGACGCCCGCGAAGGCTTCTCTCTCGACGAACGAGTGCGCAAGGTCTTTCACCCGCTCTCGGCGCAGCTCCTCGTCACCCTGCCTGCGCCGGCGACGGAGGTCGAGGGCTTCGACGCCCCCAGCGCCGAAGAGCAGGCGGGCGAAGAGGAGTTCGCCTACGCCTTCCCGGAGCAGAGCCTCCTGGCCGCCCTCGACGCCCTCGAAGCCCGCT
>JBGARM010000002.1:9156-31424 GCA_044230215.1 Thermoanaerobaculia bacterium
GGTCGTGTAGACCCGATAGGCGAGCTCACCCCACTCGTGGTTGCCCAGACGTCGTCGCTGACGACGACGTCGCATGTCGACGACGGCCTGACGCATCGCCGGTTCGTCGAGGGGCCGGTGACCAAGGAGTCCACTCCGCCCCCCGGACCCACCGACGTATCCGACCCTTTACTGGAGCTTTTGCGCCCCGCAGGGGCGTATCGTCTCGTCTGGAAGATCCCGAATCCCGAGAGCCGATGAGAGTCCCCCCCGAAGAGTTCGAAGCCCTGGTCGAGCACGCGCTGGCCAATCTCCCCGACGAGTTCAAGGCGGCGCTGGACAACGTCGCGGTGATGATCGCCGAGGAGCCGACGGACGAGGACCTCGAAGAGGTCGGCATCGACCCCGACGACCCCGACCGCGACGAGCTCTTCGGCCTCTACCACGGCACCCCGCTCACCGAGCGCGACAGCTTCTACTCGGCCCTGCCCGACCGCGTGATGATCTACCGCGGCCCGATCCTGCGCGAATGCACCAGCCGCCGGGAAGTGATGAAAGAGGTCCGCGAGACCGTCCAGCACGAGCTCGGCCACTACTTCGGCATGGAAGAGGACGACCTGCCCTTCTGACCGCGCCTCAGCCCTTTTCGGCCGCCGCCTTGATGCGGTCGACCTTCGCCTCGCCGTCGCGGGTGAGGGTTTCGTGCTCGCGGAGGTAGAACTCCTCCTGCTCTTCGCGCTTCAGCGGGTCGGTGAGCTTGGCCATCTGGTCGCGGTGGAGGATCTCGAGCTCGGCGATCTTCGCCTGGGTGAGGGCGCGAGCGTCGGCGATCGCCTGCTTGGTCGAGTCGGAGAGGGTGGTCGAGCTCGGGCGGTCGATGCCCTGGGACTCCATGCGCTCGAGCGCCAGCTCGTAGGCAGACTTCATCCCTTTCGCTTTGTCGTCGGCGGCCATGATCCCGCCATTGTAGACCCGCCTGCGCCAACCTGACGCGCCAACCCGACCGGAACGGGCGGTTTTCGAGGCATCGCTTTTGCTAGCGTGGTCGCCATGATCGAAGCGCATGACCTGACCCGCAAGTTCGGCGACTTCACGGCCGTCGCCGGCGTCTCGTTCGCCCTACAGGAGGGGGAGATCGTCGGCATCCTCGGCCCCAACGGCGCCGGCAAGACCACCACCATCCGCATGCTCACCGGCTTCCTGCCGCCCTCGTCGGGGCGGGTCACCCTCGGCGGGCGCGATCTCTTCAGCGGCACGCCGGACGCCGTCGCCGTGCGCCGGGACCTGGGCTACCTGCCCGAGAGCGTCGCCCTTTACCCCGAGATGCGGGTCGAGGAGTACCTCTCGTACCGCGCCCGGCTCGAAGGGATGGACCGCACGGCGCTCCGGCAGCGGCTGGGCGAGGCGCTCGAGCGCTGCCTGCTCTCCGACGTCCGGCGGCAGGTCATCGGCACCCTCTCGAAGGGCTATCGCCAGCGCGTCGGCCTCGCCGGAGCGATTCTCCACGACCCCAAGGTCCTGATCCTCGACGAGCCGACGGTGGGCCTCGATCCAAAGCAGATCGTCGCCATCCGCGAGCTCATCCGCGAGCTCGGCAGGAAGCACACGCTGTTGCTTTCGACCCACATCCTGCCCGAGGTGGAGCTGCTCTGCGGGCGCGTCCTGATCTTCGACCGCGGCCGCATCGTCGCCGAAGGCAGCCCCGACCAGCTGCGCGAGCGCCTGCAGGGGCAGGTCGCGGTGACGGTCGAGTTCGAGAGCGCCGCCGACGGCATGGCGGAGGCGCTGGCGCAGCTCGACGGCGTGCGCGGCGTCCGGCCCGACGGCGACCCCGCCGGTCGTCCCGGACGCTTCGTCCTCGAGTGCGGCTCTGGCTCCGACCCGCGGGCGGCGATCTTCCGCCTGGCGGTCGAACGCTCGTGGACGCTGGTCGAGCTCGCTTCGGCGCGCGCCTCGCTCGAAGACATCTTCGTCCGCCTGACGACGCGCGACAGCGAGCCGCAGGAGAGCCAGCCCGAGCTCGCCGGGGAGGCGGCATGAGAGGCGCCCTCGCTGTCTACGGCCGCGAGCTCCGGGCCTACTTCTTCTCGCCGCTCGCCTACGTCATCCTGACCTTCTTCGTGCTGGTGCAGGGTTACTACTTCTCGCTCATCGTCGCCTTCCTCGCCGACCCGCGGGCGGCGGCGGGGCGACCGCTCGAGCTCTTCTTCGGCCAGACGATCTTCACCTGGCTGGTGCTGATCTTCGCCGGAACCTTCCTGTCGATGCGCCTGATCTCGGAGGAGCTCCGGAGCGGCACGATCGAGACCCTGCTGACTTCGCCGATCTCGGAGACCCAGGTCGTCGCCGGCAAATACGCGGCGGCGCTCACCTTCTACCTCTTCCTGTGGTCGCCGACGCTCGTCTATGTCGCGATCGTGCGCTGGTTCACGCCGGTCGACTGGGGGCCGGTCGCGGCCGCCTACCTCGGGATTTTCGGCATCGGCGCCCTCTTCCTCGCCGTGGGCGTCTTCGCTTCGGCGACCTCCAAGAACCAGATGGTCGCCGCGGTGGTGACCTTCTTCTGCCTGCTGGTGCTCTTCAGCTGCGGCCTGCTGGAGAACCTGGTGAACGGCGAAACGGCCAAGAAGGTGCTCGGACAGATGAACCTCTGGCAACACATGGACGATTTCAGCAAAGGGATCGTCGACACGCGGCGGCTGGTCTACTACGCGAGCGGCACCGGCTTCTTCCTCTTCCTCACCACGCGCGCCCTGGCGGCGAAGAAGTGGCGGTGAGGCGATGAGCGGACGCAACGGACGCAGCTGGATCGCCCAGGGCTCGCTGCTCTCGGCGGGGGTGCTCCTCGTCGCCGCCCTGGTCGGCATCGTCAACTATCTCGGGATGCGCTATTACCAGCGCTTCGACTGGACCTCGTCGCAGATCTACTCGCTGTCGGACAAGACCAAAGCGATCCTCGCCGGCCTCGAGCGCGACATCGACGTGACGCTCTTGCTGCCAGAGGGCACGCCGCTGCGCGATCCTTCGAAGGAGCTGCTCGAGCGCTACGCCGCGCTGTCGCCGCGCGTCCACTTCCGCGCCATCTCGGCGGACAAGAACTTGATCGAGGCGCAGCGCCTGGTCGACAAGTTCCAGCTCTCGAACCTGAACGTGGTGGTTTTCGAGAGCGGCACGGAGCGCCGGGTGGTGGAGGAGGGCGATCTCGCCGATTACGACTACTCGGCGCTGCAATATGGCGGCAGCCCCGAGCTGACCGGCTTCAAGGGCGAGGAGGCGTTCAGCGGCGCCATCCTCGAGCTCGTCGAGAGCCGCAAACCCAAGGTCCTGCTGACCATCGGTCACGGTGAGGCGTCGCTCGACGAGACCGGAGCCGGCGGCCTCTCGGGTGTCGCCGGCCTGGTGGGCAAGGAGAATGTCGAGCTCAAAGGCTGGGCGTCGCTGGGTCAGGCGGACGTGCCGGCGGGCACCGACCTGCTGGTCATCGCCGGCGCCCGGGCGCGCTTCGTCGAGCCTGAGCTTCAGGCCTTCGGCAGGTATCTCGATCGCGGCGGGCGGATGCTCGTGCTGGTCGAGCCCGAGCTCGCGCCGGCCGGCGGGCTCGTCGCCACCGGACTCGAGACCTGGCTCGACGCCTACGGCGTGAAGGTCGGCGACAACATCGTCGTCGATCCGGGAGCGACCGTGCCACTCTACGGCGCCGAGACGCTGTTTGCCGGAGCGACCGGCGGGCATCCGATCGTGCGCAGCCTCGAACAGGCCAAGGTGGGTGTGATCGTGGCGCTGGCGCGATCGGTCGCCGCCGGCCGCGCGCCCGACGGCACCGCGGCGCAGGTGCTGCTCGAGACCTCGGCCGAAGGCTGGGGCGAGACCGACCTCGCCAACCTGCGGGCGGTCGCCAAGGACGCCAAGGACGTCACCGGCCCGGTGCCGCTGGCGGTGGCGGTCGGCGCGCAGGCGAAAGAGGCCGCCCCGGCCGACGCCGAAGACGAAGAGCTGACGCCGCCGGCGCCGAAGCCGGCGGCGGATGCCGCCGGCTCCAAGGCGCCGGCCTGGCGGTTGGTCGTCGTCGGCGACGCCGACTTCGCGACCAACAGCCTGCTGTCGCTCTCGGGCAATCCGACCCTGCTCGCCAACGCCTTCAACTGGCTGCTCGACCGGCAGAAACTCCTCGGCATCGGCCCGAAGAAGCCCGAACAGGTGCGCATGACGCTCACCTCCGGGCAGCTCTCGGGCATCACCTGGCTGGTGCTTGCCGGCCTGCCGGCGCTGGCGATCGCCGCCGGCGTCGCGGTCTACTACCGGCGCCGGAGATAGCGCCGTGCGCCCCAGGAACCTGCTCGTTCTGGCGCTCGTCGTCGGCGCGCTGCTGGCGCTGATCTACTTCGCCGGCGACAAGGTCGCCTCGACCGACGAGCGCGCCGCCGCGGCAAAACGGCTCTTCGATGCGAGACCCGACGAGGTCGTGGGGCTCGCGATCGACTGGCAGGGCGGCCGCGTGCGGTTCGAGCGCGACGCGACTCCGGCCAAGCCGGCCGCAGCCGAGCCGGGCGCCGCCGAGACTCCTCTGACGCCGCGGCCGTGGCGGATCGTCGAACCGTTCGCGAAGCTCGCCGACGATGCGGCGGTTGCCAGGCTCCTCGCCACTCTCTCCGGTCTCGAGGCGACGCGCGACCTCGACGACGCGGCGCCCGCCGACGTCGGTCTCGCGCCGCCGCGCGGCACGGTGACGTGGAAGACCGCGAAAGGCGAAGGTCGTCTCGAGATCGGCGGCGCGGTGCCGGCGTCGCACGACGTCGTCGTGGCGGCGAGCGGCCGGCGGTCGCCGGCGGTGACGGCCGACACCTTCGTCGCCGATATCTCCCGGCCGGCCGGCGAGTGGCGGAGCCGTGAGGTGGTGACGGCGACCCGTGAGCGCATCGAACGGGTGACGATCTCGGGCGCTGCCGCGCCCGGGGTGGGATCGCCGGTCGTCCTCGCCAGGAGCGGCGAGACGCTCGCGCTCGAGAGCCCGGTCGCCGACCGGGTGGATCGCGATCTCGCCGATCGCCTCCTCACGGATCTGGCGGCCTTGCGCATGGAGACCTTCGTCGACCCGCCGTACCCGGCCGAGGTCGAGAAGGCTCTGGCCGCGCCCGCCGGCGTCCTCGAGCTCGCGATCTCCGGCGAGACCTCGCCGCTACGCATCGAAGCCGGCGGCGAGACGGCCGCCGGCAAGCGCGTCTGGCGCGCCGGCGACCAGGTGTTCGAGAGCGCCTCGACGCTCGCCGCGGTCGTCGGTCGGACGGTGGACGAGTGGCGCAGCCGCAGCTGGACCCGCTTCGAGAATTGGCGCATCGAGAAAGCGCGGTTCGAAGACGCGGTCGGCGCCTTCGAGCTGACGCGCAGCGGCGGCGAGTGGCTGCGCGACGGCAAGAAGATCCCCTTCACGGTAGCGAGCGACCTTCTGGCGGCGCTGACGGCGGCGAAGGCGGACCGGCTCGTCGCCGGCTCCGCGCCGGCCGCTGCGACGGCGCCGCCGCGGCTCACGGTGACCCTCTCCGATGCCGACGGCAACGAGGAGATCCTGACCTTGCCCGCGGGCGCGGAAGCCGCCGCGGCAGAGGTCCCCGCCCGCACCGCCGGACGCGGCCTGACGCTCCTGCTGCCGCGGGCGGTGGTGACCGCGCTCGACGACAAGATCGCCGCCGTGCGCGCCGCCGTGCCGCTGCCGGAAGTCCCCGCGGAAGCCGCGCCGGCAGCTGCCAAGTCCTAGCCGCGGCGATGACCGGAAGGCCGGCCGCTAGCCGCGGCGGCCATGGAAGCGGCCGCTAGCCGCGGCCTTGGTCCGTGTGCTCGCCGAAGACTTCGCGCAGGGTGTCGGCGATCTCGCCGAGGGTAGTCTCGGCGCGCACGCAGTCGAGGATCGGCGGCAGGAGGTTTTCCGCCGTCGCCGCCTTCCGGCGCAGGGCGTCGCGCGCCCCGGCAACCCGCCCGGCGTCGCGCCGGCTCCGCAGCTCGCGCAGGCGCTCGACCTGACGCTCCTCGCCCCGCGGATCGAGCATCAGCGGCTCGGGCACGGCTTCGGCCTCGACCGCATGGCAGTTGACCCCGACGACCTTGGCGCTGCCCTCCTCGACGCGGCGCTGGTAGGCGTAGGCGGCGTCGGCGATCTCGTCCTGCTGAAAACCGCGTTCGAGCGCCGCCAGCGCTCCTCCCATCCCGTCGATGCGTTCGATGTACTGGCGCGCCCGGCGGGCGAGGTCGTCGGTCAGTGCCTCGATCGCCCAGCTGCCGCCGAGCGGGTCGGTGACGTCCGCTACGCCGCTCTCGCAGGCGATGACCTGCTGCGTGCGCAGGGCGAGCCGCGCCGAATCCTCGGTGGGCAGGCCCAGCGCCTCGTCGCGGGCGTTGGTGTGCAGCGACTGCGTGCCGCCCATGACCGCCGCCAGCGCCTGGATCGCCACCCGCACGATGTTGTTGTCCGGCTGCTGCGCGGTGAGCGTCGAGCCCGCGGTCTGGGTGTGGAAGCGCAGCCAGAGCGAGCGCTCGTCCTGCGGCGCGTAGCGCTCGCGCAGGAGCTCCGCCCAGAGGCGTCGCGCGGCGCGGAACTTCGCGACCTCCTCGAGGAAATGGTTGTGAGCGTTGAAGAAGAAGGAGAGCCGCGGCGCGAACTCGTCGATCGCGAGGCCGCGCGCGAGCGCCGCATCGACGTAGGCGAGGGCGTGCGCGAGGGTGAAGGCGATCTCCTGAACGGCGGTCGAGCCGGCTTCGCGCATGTGGTAGCCGGAGATCGAGATCGGATTCCACTTCGGCACCCGCTCGGCGCAGAAGGCGATCACGTCGGTGGCGAGGCGCAGCGAGGGCCCGGGCGGATAGATGTAGGTGCCGCGCGCGGCGTACTCCTTGAGGATGTCGTTCTGCACCGTGCCGCCGATCCGCTCCCAGGAGACCCCCTGCTCCTCGGCCAGCACGAGGTAGAGCGCGAGGAGGATCGGCGCCGTGGCGTTGATCGTCATCGAGGTGGTGACGCGATCGAGCGGAATCTCCGCGAACAGGCGCCGCATGTCGGCGATCGAATCGATGGGAACGCCGACGCGCCCGACTTCGCCGCGGGCCATGGCGTGATCGCTGTCGTAGCCGATCTGGGTCGGCAGATCGAAGGCGACCGAAAGACCGCTGGTGCCCTGGGCGAGGAGGTAGCGGTAGCGCTGGTTCGATTCGGCAGCGTCCGAGAAGCCGGCATACTGGCGCATCGTCCACAACCGGCGCTGATACATCTCGCGGTAGATGCCGCGCGTGAAGGGATAACCGCCGGGCTCGCCGACCGCTGCCGCTAGGTCGATCCGCGCGACGTCCGTCGCGGCGTAGACGCTGGCGAAAGCGGTCTCGGGACGGAGTGCGCCGGCCGCCGGCGGGGCTTCTGCGGGGCTCTTTTCGGGGTCGCTCACAGTTGCCGATTGTAGCGCCCTGGCGGGCATTTATCGGGACCCCCGGCTCGCTTTCCGGAGTCGTTCCGAGGGACAATCGCTAGGGGCCGGTCGCCGGGCGGCCACAATATCTTGCGGAAACCCCTTGACAGATCCTCTCGCTCTGCCGCACACTCTGGACCTCGGAAAATGCACAAGCCTTTGGGCAGGTAGGTCGGGGTCGCTGGATGGGTGGTGTGCAGACGATTCCGGCGGGTATGCAGGTTGGGCAGTTGGGCGGAATGGCAGGCGCAGGAAGCCTGAGAAACAGGTGGCAACGGAGGAAGCATGGCAACGGAAACGAAGATGAATCCTGAAATTCCCTCCAACTTTTCCCGCCCGCCGGGCATCCCGGCGGGCGTTGCCGAACCCGAGACCCTCGAGGTGGCGGGAACCGTGCGCGCGGGACTCGAGTTCGAGCGCTACTTCTCGACTCCGGGCCTCGACCCGTTCGAGGCCGTCGAGTGGGAGACGCGGGACGCCCTGATCGGCAACGAGAAGGGCGAGAAGGTGTTCGAGCAGAAGGGCGTCGAGGTGCCGAAGTTCTGGTCGCAGACCGCCACCAACGTGGTGGTCTCGAAGTACTTCCGCGGCGAGCTCGGCACGCCCCAGCGCGAGACTTCGGTGCGCCAGCTGATCGGCCGGGTCGTCGATGCGATGACCCGCTGGGGGCGGGAGGGCGGCTACTTCGCCTCCGACGAAAGCGCGTCGATCTTCCGCGCCGAGCTCTCCCACATCCTGCTCAATCAGTACGCCTGCTTCAACTCGCCGGTCTGGTTCAACGTCGGCATCGAGGAACAGCCGCAGTGCTCGGCCTGCTTCATCAACTCGGTCGAGGACACGATGCAGTCGATCCTGGGTCTCGCCAAGACCGAAGGCATGCTCTTCAAGTACGGGTCGGGCACCGGGTCGAACCTGTCTTCCCTGCGCTCTTCGCGCGAAAGCCTCGCCGGCGGCGGCACGGCCTCGGGTCCGGTCTCGTTCATGAAGGGTTTCGACGCCTTCGCCGGCGTGATCAAGAGCGGCGGCAAGACCCGCCGCGCGGCGAAGATGGTGATCCTCAACGCCGAGCACCCGGACATTCTCGACTTCATCCGCTGCAAGGAGATCGAGGAGCGCAAGGCCTGGACGCTCATCGACGCCGGCTATCCGGGCGGGTTCAACGTCTCGGGCGGCGCCTACGACTCGATCGCCTACCAGAACGCCAACCACTCGGTGCGGGTGACCGACGAGTTCATGAAGGCGGTCATCGAAGATCGCGACTGGACCACCCGCGCGGTGCGCGACGGCCGGCCGATGGACACCTACCCGGCCCGCGACCTTATGCACGCGATCGCCGAGTCGACCTGGGTCTGCGGCGACCCGGGGATGCAGTACGACACGACGATCAACGACTGGCACACCTGCCCCAACTCGGCGCGGATCAACGCCTCGAATCCGTGCTCCGAGTACATGTTCCTCGACGACACGGCCTGCAACCTCGCGTCGCTCAACCTCCTCAAGTTCCACGACGTCGACCGCGGCTTCGATGTCGAGAGCTTCCGCCATGCCTGTGAGGTGGTGATTACGGCGCAGGAGATCGTCGTCGACTACGCGAGCTACCCGACCAAAGCGATCGAGAAGAACTCGCACGACTATCGCCCGCTGGGCATCGGCTACGCCAACCTCGGCGCGCTGCTGATGGCCCGCGGCATGGCCTACGACTCGGACAGCGGCCGCGGCTACGCGGCGGCGATCACGGCGCTCATGTCCGGCGCCTCCTACGCCCAGTCGGCGCGCATCGCGGAGAAGAAGGGCCCGTTCGCGGGCTACGCCAAGAACCGCGAGCCGATGCTGCGCGTCATGCGCAAGCATCGCGACGCGGTGAAGAGGATCGACCCGGCGCACGTTCCGCTCGATCTGCTCCAGGCCGCCAAGCAGTCGTGGGACGACGTGGTCGCGTTGGGCGAGCAGCACGGGCTGAAGAACAGCCAGATCTCGGTGCTCGCGCCGACTGGCACGATCGCCTTCATGATGGACTGCGACACCACCGGCGTCGAGCCCGACATCGCCCTCGTCAAGTACAAGAAGCTGGTCGGCGGCGGCATGATCAAGATCGTCAACCAGACGGTGCCGGTCGGCCTGAAGCGCCTCGGCTACGAGAAGGACGAGATCCGCGCCATCGTCGAGTTCATCGACGAGCACGACACGATCGAAGGCGCGCCGCATCTCAAGCCCGAGCACCTCTCGGTCTTCGATTGCGCCTTCAAGCCGGCCCAGGGCAGCCGTTCGATCCACTACGCCGGCCACTTGAAGATGCTCTCTGCGGCGCAGCCGTTCATCTCGGGCGCGATCTCGAAGACGATCAACATGCCCGAGGAGTCCACGGTGGAAGACGTCATGGACGCCTACCTGGAGAGCTGGCGGCTGGGGCTGAAGGCGGTGGCGATTTACCGCGATGGCTCCAAGCGCGTGCAGCCGCTGAGTTCGGGTTCGGGCAAGGGCGAGAAGAAGGGCGTCGAGCAGATTGCGATGACGTCGAACATCGTGGAGAAGATTGTGTACCGGCCGATCCGGCGGCGGCTGCCGGATGAGCGCGTGTCGGTGACGCACAAGTTCTCGATTGCCGGCCACGAGGGCTACATCACCGCCGGCATGTACGAGGACGGCACCGTCGGCGAGATCTTCCTCACCGACATCGGCAAGGAGGGCTCGACGCTGCGCGGGATGATGAACGCGTTCGCGACGTCGATCTCGATCTCGCTGCAGTACGGCGTGCCGCTCAAGGCGCTGGTCGACAAGTTCTCGCACACGCGCTTCGAGCCCTCCGGCTTCACCAAGAATCCGGAGATCCCGATCGCCAAGTCGATCACCGACTACATCTTCCGCTGGCTGGCTTCGAAGTTCTTGAGCCAGGAGGAGAAGCAGGCGGTCGGAGTCGTGTTGCGCGAACCGGCGCCGGTCGCTTCGCTCCTCGCTCCGATGCCCGCGATGTCTGCGGCCGAGGCGGGCGCGACGCCGGCACGTCCCGCGGCGAAAGAGGCCGAGGGCGGTTCACTCCTGACTTTCGTCAATTCGACCGACGCGCCGAGTTGCCACGAGTGCGGATCGATCATGGTGCGCAACGGGTCCTGCTACAAGTGCACGAACTGCGGCTCGACGAGCGGATGCAGCTGAAGCAGCAGTATTTCCACGCATGCAACGGGCAATTAAGCCCGATGCCATAGAGGAGGCTATCAACATGGCCACCAAGAAGGCGGCGAAGAAGCCTGCCAAGAAGGCTGCAAAGAAGACCGCAAAGAAGAAGAAGTAACTTCGCCGGCGCTCTGGCGCCGACCTAACGTTTCCGGGCGCTCCGTCGCCTGGCTTCTGATTCTGGTTAGTACCCACTGAGCCTGGCCGTGAGGCCTCGGCTCTTTTTTTTGTGTATCGTTCGCGACATGACGATCTCTCTGACTTCAAACGGGCGCGGCCGCGCGACCCTGCGCGCCCTGTCTTGCGTCGCCCTGGCAGCGGCGGCGCTCTCGCTGGCCGGCTGCGGGCGGCAGGTGGAGCGCGCGGCGGAAGAGCCGGCGGCGGCTCTCGAACCGATGCCCGAGTTCTCCCTCGTTTCGCTGGGTGGCGAGCGGGTGAGCAAGCAGGATCTCCTCGGCAAGGTGGTGTTGGTCGACTTCTGGGCCACCTGGTGCGGTCCGTGCCATATGCAGGCCGATATCCTCCGGGAGCTCTACCCGGACGCCGCCCGGCGCGGCGTCGAGTTCGTCGCCATCTCGACCGGCGAAGACGAGACCACGGTGCGGGAGTTCGTCTCGCGGCGGCCTTTCCCGTATGCCGTCCTGATCGACCCGGAGGAGGTCCTCGGCGGGCCGCTGGAGATCAACGCCCTGCCGACCCTGCTGGTGATGGATCGGGAGGGGAAGATCTCCTATCGGCACACTGGCGTCGCCAACGCCGCCGCGATCGACGCCGCGCTGCGCGCGGCCGCGGCAGGGGCCGGGGGCTGACGCGGCTTGGAGCAGCTCTCCCTCCTCGAGCTCTTCACCCGGCCCCGGCCGGAACGCCGGAAGAAGCTGCCGTCGACGCGCTCGACCGCTGCGATGGAACGCCTCGCGGCGGCCTATCTCCGGCCGCTACGGAAACTCCGCTGGCTCTGTCCGCGGCGGGTGAAGGTGGTCTTCAACCTGCGGCTGCGCAGCACCCTCGGCAGGGCTGATTTCACCCGTGTCACCGTGGAGCTGAATCCGCATCTGCTCGACCGCAATCCGGCCGAGCTCATCCCGACGCTGGTGCACGAGCTCTGTCATCTGGCGGCCGGTCCGCGCGCCGGCCACGGGCCGAAATGGAAGGCGATGATGGCTGCCTGCGGCGCCCCGCCCACCGTCTGCCACCGGCTCGACACTTCGCACGTCGCGCGACGGCGGCGGATCTGGCTCTGGCGCTGCAAGAGCTGCGGCGAAGGCTACGTGCGCCATCACCGCGGCGCGCGGCGCTATCGTTGCGCCGACTGCGGCGGACGCTTCCAGGTCATCGCCGAGTCCGAGCCTCCGACCTGAGGGGGAACGGCGCGGCAGCGCCGAGAAAAGAGCCGTTCCGGAGAGCCGCGATGACATGAAAAAGGCGGCTCCGGAGAGCCGCCTTTGCCCGCTTCGTTTGCAGAACGACGGCTATTGCAGGACGACCAGGACCACGCGCCGGTTCTGGGCGCGGCCTTCGCGGGTCTTGTTGTCGGCGACCGGCTCGGACTCGCCGTAGGAAATCGACTCGATGCGGAACAGCGGAATACCCTGCTTGGCGAGGTACTCTTCGACCGCCTCGGCGCGCTGCTTGCCGAGCTTCTCGTTGTAGAGCTCACCGCCGACGTTGTCGGTGTGACCCTGGACCTCGATGTAGACGTTCTTGTTCTCGGCCTTGAGCTTGGCGGCGAACTCGTCGAGGGCCGCCTTGGCCTCGGGCGAGAGCACGGCCTTGTCGAAGCCGAACTTCACCTTGTCGTCCGACAGAACCGTCTCGTAGAGGAGCTTGCCCTCGGCGAGTCGGCCCGCGGCGACGGCACGGTCGAGGGCCTCCTTGGCGGTCTTCGAGGCCGCCGCCGTGTCCTGCTCGTTCTTGCTGATGCGGCCTTCGTGCACCTTGATCTTCGTCTGCGCGTCCTCGACCTGGGTCTGCACGCCATCGACGCGCGTGTTGACCTCGCCGACTTCGCCCGCCACGTACTTCTTGGTGGCGCAGCCCCATCCGGCCATCGCCGTGACCATCACTACCGTTATTGCGAGGTTCATTCTCTTCATTTCATGTCCTCCATCCTGGGTTGATGAGTCCATTGTGCCATCGGGACGGGTCGCCCGCCGCGGATTGTCATTTCGCGGCGGGGGGGTGCCCCTGATAGCCCTTCCTCGAAAGCACCTGCCTGACCTTCCTGTTGCGCACTTCGACCTGGATCGAGCGAAAGGCGTTCTTGCCCGAGTCCTGGGTCTCGAAACCGAGCACGTACTGGTAGCGCAAGTCCTCTGCGACCGTGGCGCAGGCCTCCTTCATGTCGTCCGGACTGGCGATCGAGAAGTACTTCCCGCCGGTCATGTGAGCGAGCAGATTCAGCATGTCGGCGTAGCGGTAGACGCTCTCGCCGGGCTTCGCGACGGCGTAGGGGTCGCCCGACTCGAGGCCGAAGACATAGACCGGCAGCTGCGCCTGGCGGACGATCTCCCTGGCTTCGGCCGCGGTGATCGAGCTGGCGTTGTCGACGCCGTCGGTGATCAGGACGGCGGCGCGCTTCACGTTCCGGCTGTCGCTCGAGATCCGCGGCAGGAGGGCGACGGCGTCGTGCAGCGCGGTCTTGCCGTAGCCCTCCCAGGAAGCGATCGACTCGCGCAAGGGCGCTAGGTCCTCGGTGAACGGCACGTCGATGTTGGTGTCCTCGCCGGCGAAGGTCGCGAGGGCGAACTCGTCGCCCGGCCGAGCGGCGTCGAGGAAGTAGTCGACCGCCTCGTGGCTCGCCTCGAGCCGGCCGCCGACGCCCATGCTGCCGGAAAGGTCCTGGAGGAAGACCACGCTCCACGGCGCCTCGCCGCGGGGCTCGAAGTCGGGAAAGTGGACCGAGTGGCCGTCGACCTTGAGGTCGAAATCCTCCTGCTTCAGGCCGTTGAGATAGCCGTTCGGCCCCTTGACGATCACCGGAACCAGGATCCAGGCGACCTGGACCTCGTCGGCGAAGGTCGGTGTGGACTGGTCCGCAGGGGTTTCGCCAGCCAGGCGCGCCGGGGTGCCAGCCAGGCCCGCCAAAACGGCGAGCGCGGCGAGGAGCCGGCCAAACCGCCGCCCTCGGGCTCTGGTAGCCTCGATCGGGGAGGGGCCCACGATGAACATCCGCGACATCTCCATCAAATGCGGCAATTGCGACTCCTATCAGACTCTCACCGGCTTCGCCCGCCGTGAGGAGTGGAACGTCTACACCTTCGAGTGCGACCACGGGCGCTGCGACCCCGCGGCGACCCGCACGCTGGTGGAGGTGCCCCGCGAGATCGACGAATTTGCCCGCCGTGACCCGGAATGGCGTGGCGGCGGCAGACACGGCGAATTCGGGGACGGCTCGACCTTCGAGTGAGCAAGCTCCGTGCCGGTTCGTCCAGAGAAGCGGGTTCTTGCCTATATGTTACGCTTTCCGGAGTATTTTCGAGAAGGATTTCCAGTCCATCCTGAGGCAGGCGGAGGGAGTCATGAAGAAGACGGTTGTCCACGTCGTCGGCACGGGAACCATCGGCGAGCCCCTGATCGGCCTGTTCACCGATTTTCGGGAAAAGATGGGCATCGACGAGGTCACGTTCCACAAGCGCTCGCCGCTCGCCGGCGACCGCTCCAAGATCAATCACCTGATGGCCCGGGGCGCGAAGCTCGCCGCCGATTCCGACCAGAAGGACGCCTTCGAGAAGCTCGGGCACACGGTCTCCTACGAGACCGAAGAGGCCCTCTCGCGCGCCACGGTGGTGGTCGATTGCACCCCGGCCGGCAACGAGATGAAGGAGAAGTACTACAACCAGCTCTCCGGACCGAAGGGCTTCCTCGCCCAGGGCAGCGAGTTCGGTTTCGGCGTACCCTACGCGCGCGGCATCAACGATGAGGTGCTCGTTCCCGGCCGCGATCGCTTCATTCAGATCGTCTCGTGCAACACCCACAACATCACGACCCTGATCAAGACGCTGTGTGACGAGGGCGATGGAAAGTACAGCCTGAATCGCGGCACCTTCGTCTGCATGCGGCGCGCGAACGACATCTCGCAGACCAAGGACTTCGCGCCGGCTCCGCAGGTGGGCAAGCACGACGACCCCGAGTTCGGCACCCATCACGCCCACGACGCCTTTCACGTTTTCGAGACGCTGCACCAGAAGTTCGATCTCTTCTCGAGCGCGGTCAAGCTCAACACGCAGTACATGCACTCGATCTGGTTCGATCTCGCCTTCAACCGCGACATCACCAAGGAGGAGATGGTCGAGCGGCTGAAGGGCAACCTGCGGGTGGCGGTCACCGACAAGCGCAACTGCAACGAGATCTTCAGCTTCGGTCGCGACCACGGCTACTACGGACGGATCCTCTCGCAGACCGTCGTCGTGGTGCCGACGCTCGCGGTGCGCCGGAAGCGGGAGCTCTACGGCTTCTGCTTCACTCCCCAGGACGGAAACTCGCTGCTCTCCTCAGTGGCGGCCGCGCTCTGGCTGATCGAGCCGAACCAGGAGAGTCTCAGCAAGCGTCTCGATCCGCTGCGGCGCTTCATGTACCAGGAGATCTGACGACGGGCCGCCCGGCCGCCGGCGCCTCCCTCAGGCCGTTGGGCCCCGCCAGACTGCAACTCGGAGAGTTGTCGATCGAGGGCAGCTCGGTCGCGGGGGAGGAGACCTGGTTCCGCGTTCACCCGCCCGGTCTCGCCTTCGACGTCGGGCGGGGAGCGCCGACGCAGGCCGGCTCCAGGGATCTTTTCGTCAGCCACGGTCATCTCGATCACGCGCTGGGCGTACCCTATGTCCTCTCGCAGAGGACGCTGCATCATCAGGCTCCGACGCGAGTCTTCTGCCCGCGGCCGGTGGCCGGCGTGCTGGGCGAGTTCGTCGCGGCGGGCGAACGGCTGGAAGGGGTCGAGTACGCATACGAGATCGTCGGGCTCGAGCCGGGCGACCGGGTCGAAGTCGGGCGGGATCTGGCGATCGAGGCGTTCGCGACCGACCACGTCGTGGCGAGCCTGGGATTTCACCTGCTACGGCGCCGTCGGAAGCTCAAGGAGGAGCTCCGGGGGCTCTCCGGTCCGGAGATCGCCAGGCTGCGGGCGGCGGGCGTCGAGATCGATTGCGGGTGCGAAGAGATCTGGCTGTCCTACTGCGGAGACACCGGCCCGGAAGTCTGGCGGCTCGCGCCGCGGCTGCCCGAGAGTCGCGTCCTGATGATCGAGTGCACCTTCCTCGGCGACGAAGTCCGGCAGCACGGCACGGCCTACAAGCACCTCCACTTCGACGACCTGGTGGACCACCAGGCGAAACTGGAGCGGCACGAAGCGATCGTCCTGCACCACCTCTCGCGCCGGCACTCGATCGCCGAGCTGCGGCGCGAGGTGGAGGCGCGGCTGCCGCGCGTCGCGACGCGGGTTCACCTGCTCGGCGAGGCGGGTGCGTGACGGCCGACGATGGCAGCAGAGAATGGGACCGATGAGCTCGGTCCGGGGAGATTCATGACCTACGATCGCCCGACAGCGGGCCTGCGACTTTCCGAGCTCGAAGAGCTCGAGCTCACCATCGAGAAGCTCGTCGCGGGCGGCGATGGCCTCGGCCGGTTCGAAGGCATCCCGATCTTCGTGCCCCGCTCGGCGCCGGGCGACCGGGTGAGGGTCCGCCTCTTCGAACGCAAGCCCGACTACGGCCGGGCCGAGATTCTCGAGCTCCTGGCCGCCGGGCCGGGAAGACGCGAGCCCCCTTGTCCGCACTTCGCCCGCTGCGGCGGCTGCGATCTGCAGCATCTAGAGGACGGGGTGCAGACCCGGCTCAAGAGCGAGGCGTTGCTCGAGACGCTGCGGCGCATCTCCGGCGTCCCGGTTCCCGAGCCCAGCGCCGTCGTGACCGGCCAGGCCTGGGCCTACCGCCTGCGCACCCAGCTGCACACCCGCGGCGTGCACGGTGGCTTCGAGGTCGGTTACTTCGCGCGCCGCAGCCGCGACCTCGTCGCCGTGGCGAGTTGCCCGGTGCTCGCGCCGGCGCTCGAGAAGGAGCTCGGAACGCTCGCCCGGCGGCTGCCGGACAGGGTGCCTTCGCGCCTCGACCTCGCCTGCGGCGACGGCGCCCAGGTCTCCTACGCTCCGCTCGTCGAAGGGCTGCCGCACGGCGAGCTCAAGCGCCGGATCGGCTCGTTCGAATACCGCTTCGACGCCCGGTGCTTCTTCCAGGGCCACGCCGGGCTCCTCGAGGAACTGGTCGAGGTCGTCGTCGGACCTTCGACGGGGGGGAGCGCCGCCGATCTCTATGGCGGAGTCGGTCTCTTTGCCCTGCCGCTCGCCCGGCGCTACGACCGGGTGGTCATGGTCGAGGGGGACAGGATCGCGACACGCTTCGCGCGCAAGAACGCGCGCGCCAACTTTCCCGACTTCGCGGATTCGACGGTCGGCGGCAAGGGTCTCGCGATCGTCGGCCAGGCGGTCGAAACCTGGGTGGCGGCCGGACTCGCCGAGAGCTTCGACCGCATCGTCGTCGATCCGCCGCGCGACGGGCTCTCGGCGGCCGTTCGACGGTTGCTGGTCGAGCGGCCACCGCGGCGCTTGACCTACGTCTCCTGCCACCCGGCGGCTCTCGGGCGGGATCTGCGGGAGCTCAGCCAGGTCTTCGCCATCGAGTCCCTGGTCCTGCTCGACCTCTTCCCGCAGACCGGGCACATGGAGGCGGTCCTCCAGCTCACCCGAACTTGAGGGCAAAGGGGGCGCCCGGGCCGCCGCCGGTTCGCGGCGGCGCGCGCCGCCGATTGCAGTAGGATCCCGTTCGATCCGATGGCCGACTTCGATCACGAGAAGACGCCACGCCTGCCCGCTCTCGAGCTCCTGCGGCGCGAGGAGGAGTCGTTGCGCTCCCTGCTCCGGGTGGAGGTCGGCGCGCTGTCGCATGCCGGGAAGGTGCGCGAGCGCAACGAGGACCATCACCTCGCCTTGCGCCTCTATCGCTCGCGCGAGACGCTGATGACGAACTTGCCGGAGGGCGACCTGTTGGCGCGCTCCGATCAGGCGGCCTACGTCCTGGTCGTCGCCGATG
Source organism: Thermoanaerobaculia bacterium (assembly GCA_044230215.1). Taxonomy (GTDB): domain Bacteria; phylum Acidobacteriota; class Thermoanaerobaculia; order Multivoradales; family JAGPDF01; genus JAGPDF01. The sequence goes on from JBGARM010000002.1 coordinate 26,831, forward strand.
GCATCGGTGGCCGGTCCGGCGGGGAGCACGCGAGCCGACGGGCGATCGGGGCGCTGATCGAGATCGCGACCCGGGTCCCGGACTGGATTCTGCGCATCGACGACGCCATGGCCGGCGAGCTCATGCAGCGGGCCGAGGCCTATTTCGGGCAGGTCGACGCGATCCTGGAGGCCGAGGCCGCCGCCGACCCGGCGCTCTCCGGCATGGGTACGACGATGACCATGGTCTACCTGCTCGACCGCGACCTGCTGGTGGCGCATGTCGGCGACTCGCGGGCCTATCGCTACCGCGACGGCACGCTCTCCCGCCTGACCCAGGACCAGACCATGGCGCAGGCGCTCGCCGACGCCGGCGTGATCGCCGCGGAAGAGGTCAAGTCGCATCGCCAGCGGCACATTCTCACCGGAGCTCTCGGCGCCAAATCGGGGGCGCCGCGGGTCGAGCTCGGGCGCCATGATTTGCGCGACGGCGACCGCGTGCTGGTGGCGAGCGACGGCCTGACCGAGCTCGTCCCGGACGAGGCGATCGCGACGATCCTGAGCCGCGAGTCCGACCCCTCCGCCGCCTGCGCGGCGTTGGTGGCGGCGGCGCTCGACGAAGGCGGCACGGACAACGTCACCGTGGTGGTCGGCGATTGCCGGCTGCGGACGGAAACCTGAACCCTAGCGCTGTGCCGCTGCGCCGCGCTTCGCCTGACGAAGCGCCGCGGTCGGTCGCGCTCTGCCCGAGGAAGAGATGAACCGCGAGACGAAGCGCCACGATTGGACGGTCGAGGAGATCCGCGCGATCCACGACCTGCCGTTGCCGGAGTTGCTCTATCGCGCCCAGACGTTGCACCGGCTCCACCACGACCCGTCGCGGGTGCAGATGTGCACCCTGCTGTCGATCAAGACCGGCGGCTGTCCGGAGGATTGCGCCTACTGTCCGCAGAGTGCGCATTACGACACGGGTCTCGAGCGCCGCAGGCTGCTCGACCTCGAGGCGGTGCTCGACGCCGCGCGGGCGGCGCGGGCCAACGGCTCGAGCCGGTTCTGCATGGGAGCGGCCTGGCGCGAGGTCAAGGACGGACCGGAGTTCGACCGCGTTCTGGCGATGGTCGCCGGCGTGGCGGAGCTCGGTCTCGAAGTCTGCTGCACGCTCGGGATGCTCAGCGACAGCCAGGCGGCGCGCCTCGCCGAGGCCGGACTGACGGCCTACAACCACAACCTCGACAGCGGCCCGGAGTACTACGATCGCATCGTCACGACCCGCACTTACGGCGACCGACTCACCACCCTGGAGCGCGTGCGCAAGGCCGGAATCACCCTCTGCTGCGGCGGCATCCTCGGAATGGGCGAGACGATCGACGATCGCCTCGATCTCCTGCGCGTGCTGGCGGCGATGGACCCGCATCCCGAGTCGGTGCCGGTCAACGCCCTGGTGGCCGTCGCCGGTACGCCGCTCGCCGGCCGGCCGGTGGTGGACGGCATCGAGATGGCGCGGCTGATCGCCACCGCCCGCATCGTCCTGCCGCGGAGCTTCGTGCGCCTCTCCGCCGGGCGTGCAGGGATGTCGGACGAAACCCAGGCTCTCTGCCTGCTGGCGGGGGCCAACTCGATCTTCACCGGCGAGGAGCTGCTGACGACGCCCAACCCGGGCGAGGATGCCGACGCCCGGCTGTTCGCCAAGCTCGGCCTCGAGCCCTTGCCGCTCGCCTCCGGCAACTGAGCGCGCCACCGTCCGTGACCGCTCTCGCGGCCTGGCAGGAGGAGCTCGGAGCACGGCTCGCGGGGCTCGAGCAGGCCGGGTTGCGCCGGCGCCTCGATCTGGCCTCGGGGATCGACTTCAGCTCCAACGACTATCTCGGCTTCGCCCGCGATTCCGGCCTTGCCCGGGCGATCGGCGCGCGCATTTGCGCTGTCGCCGGCGACGATCCGGCGGCGCTCTTCGCCCCGGCCTCGCGCCTGCTGCGGGGCGACACGGCGCTGCATCGCGAGGTCGAGGCGCGCCTGGCGCAGTTCAAGGGGACGGAGGCGGCGATTCTCCTGCCTTCCGGCTATCAGGCGAACGTGGCGCTGCTCACGGCCATCCTCGGCCCCGCCGATCGCGCCTTGTCGGACGAGCTGAACCATGCGAGCCTGATCGACGGACTGCGGCTCTCGGGCTGCCGGCGCAGAGTGATCCCGCACCTCGACCTCGCGGCGTACGAGCGCGCGCTCGCCGAGCGCGAGGGCTTCGGGCGCACGGTGGTGGTCGTCGAGTCGCTCTTCAGCATGGACGGCGACGCGGCTCCACTCGCGCCTCTCGCCGAGGCGTGCGAGCGCCACGGCGCGCTGCTCATCGTCGACGACGCCCATGCCGCCGGGGTGTTCGGCGAGACGCGCGGCTCGGGGCTGGTCGAGGTCCATGGCCTCGAGCGCCGCGTGGCGGCGAGCGTCACCACCTTCGGCAAGGCGTTCGCCGTCGGCGGGGCCTGCATCGCCGGCTCGCGGGCGCTCGTCGAGTGGATCGTGAACCGGGCACGGCCGTTCATCTTCTCGACCGCCGTTTCGCCCGTGCTGCTGCTCGCGCTTGCGGCGAGCCTCGACCACCTGGAGCGCCATCGCGGGCGCGCCGGCGTCGTCCGCTCGCGGGCTGCGCGGCTGCGCCGCCGGCTCGCGGAGGCGGAGGTCTCGATCGCGGCCGGCGACGGTCCGATCGTGCCGGTGCTCCTGGGGAGCAACCTGCGGGCGCTCGCCATTGGCGAGCTCGTGCGGGCGCAGGGCTTCGACGTCCGCGCCGTGCGACCGCCGACCGTGCCGGCCGGGACCGCGCGCCTGCGCCTCTCGGTGCACGCCGACCGTTCCGAGGACGAAATCGACGCCCTCGCCGCCGTCATCGGCCGGGCGGTCCATCGGGTGCCGGCGTGAGCCTCTTCGTCACCGGCACCGACACGGGGGTGGGCAAGACCGTCGTCTCGGCTCTCCTCCTGGCGCGCTATGGCGCAGAGCTCGAGCTCGCCTACTGGAAGCCGGTTGCCAGCGGCGCCGGCGGCCCGCAGCCGGAGCGCGACAGCGCGACGGTCGCGGCGCTCGTTCCCGAGTCGGTCGAAATCCGGCTCGAGATGCATCTGCTTCGGGATCCGGTCTCGCCGCATCTCGCCGCGCGCCGCGAGGGCGTCACGATCGACCTGGACGAGATTGCCGCGGCCTGGGCGGGTTGGCAGCAGGTCAGCCCCGAGCGCGGGGTCGTCATCGAGGGGGCCGGAGGCGTCATGGTTCCTCTGAACGAGAAGCAAAGGCTCGGTAAAGGGGGTGATTCCTGGGGCGCTGGTGGCTTCTCCGGTTCACCCTTGGGGGCGGCCAGGTCGGCTGGGGGGGAGCTGATGATCGACCTGATGGCGCTTCTGGAGCTACCGGTGCTGCTCGTCGCGCGGTCGACGCTGGGGACGATCAACCACACCCTGCTGTCACTGGATGCGCTTCGGCGTCGTGGAGTTGCGATTGCGGGGGTCGTTGTCAACGGTCTGCCGGACGACGACAATCGGCAGGCGATCGAGACTTATGGCGACGTCCGGGTGGTGGCCGCGGTCGAGCCGTTCGACCTCACTCCCGGCGGTCTCAGCGCGGCCGGGACCGCCTTCGACCCGACGGCGGAGCTGAGGAGATTTCTCCTGCGCGCCTGACGAAGACGAAGTTTTTCCCTTTACTGGAAAAAAGCGTGACAAGGTTCATAGGATGCCCCCCGTGAGCCACTCTCCAACACCGCTGGCGGTCCGCGACGGCGGGCTGCGACCGCGGTGAAGGAGCTGCGCCCGCCACCGGAGTGGCTCGCTCTCGACCGGGCTCACGTCTGGCATCCGTATACCCAGATGCAGACTGCGCCGGCGCCGCTGCCGGTGGTGCGAGCCGAAGGCGTCTGGCTGGAGCTCGCCGACGGCCGGCGGATTCTCGACGGTATCTCCTCCTGGTGGGTGAATCTCTTCGGCCACAACCATCCGCGGTTGAACGCCGCGCTCGCAGCGCAGGCCGCCTGCCTCGAGCAGGTGATCTTCGCCGGCTTCACCCACGAACCGGCGGCGCGCTTGGCGGCGGAGCTCGTCGCGCTCGCTCCCGCCGGCCTCACGCGAGTGTTCTTCTCCGACGACGGCTCGACTGCGGTCGAAGTGGCGATGAAGATGGCGGTGCAGCAGTGGCGACAGCGCGGCGAGGAGCGCCGGCGGCTCTTCGTCGCCCTCGACCACGCCTACCACGGCGACACCTTTGGCGCCATGGCCGCGGGAGGCGACGCCGTCTTCCATGGCGCCTTCGCCGATCTTCTGTGCGAGGTGCGGCGGGCACCGGTGCCGGCCTGCGAGTCGGAGGTCGGCGCCGCGCTCGCGGCGCTCGAGGCGCTGCTCGACCGGGCGGACGGCGAGGTCGCCGCGGTCATCGTCGAACCGATCGTGCAGGGAGCCGGCGGCATGCGCATCCATCCCCCGTCGTTCCTGCGCGGCGTGCGCGCGGCGACCCGGGCGCGCGGCCTGCCGCTCGTCGCCGACGAGATCTTCACCGGTTTCGGCCGCACCGGCCGGATGTTCGCCTGCGAGCACGCCGGAATCGCGCCCGATCTGCTCTGCCTGTCGAAAGGTCTCACC
>JBGARM010000300.1:0-4286 GCA_044230215.1 Thermoanaerobaculia bacterium
GTCGTCCAGGTGGCCGGCTTGCAGGGCGCACGCCAGTTCACCGAAGCTGCCGTCGCCGGCTGGACCCTGGCAGCGACGATCAGCTACGCCTTCATCTACCTGCTGCCGGCGCTGCTGCTCGCGCACCTGCTGCGCCGTCTGCTTGGTCCCGACCACCGCCTCCTCTTGCCGGCCGCCTTCCTCGGCGGCGCGAGCTTTCTCGTCCTCGCCGATCTCGCGGCGCGCACCCTCGCGGCGCCCACCGAGCTGCCGGTCGGTGTCGTGACGGCGCTCCTCGGCGGACCTTTCTTCCTCCTGCTGCTGCGCCGGCGCGGCATCCTGTCGGGGGGCACGCATGGCTGAGGCGGGAGCCAAGCCGCCGCTGCTCGAGGCGCGCGATCTCGCGGTCGCCTATGGCGCCCGCCCGGCGCTCGCCGGCGTCGATCTCACCCTGGAGCCGGGGAGCGTCATCGGCCTCCTGGGGCCGAACGGCGCCGGCAAGAGCACCCTGGTGCGCGCCCTCTCGGGCGTCGCCGGCTTCACCGGCAGTGTGCGGCTCGCCGGGGACGATCTGCGGGAGCTACCGCGCAAGGAGGTTGCCCGCCGCATCGCCGTGGTGCCGCAGGAGCCGCGCTTCGATTTTCCGTTCACCGCCCTCGAGGTGGTCGTCATGGGTCGCCATCCCCACCTCGCCGGGCTCGCCTTCGAGTCGGCGCGCGATTTCGCGATCGCGCGCCAGGCCCTCGCGCGCTGTGGCGCGGCGCACCTCGCGGCGCGGCCGATCGACCAGTTGTCGTCGGGCGAGCGCCAGCGCATCGTCTTCGCGCGCGCGCTCGCCCAGCAGGCGGCGATCCTGCTGCTCGACGAGCCGGCGAGCTTCCTCGATCTGCGATTCCAGGTCGAGCTCTTCGATCGCGTGCGCGAGCTGGCGGACGAAGGCACCGGCGTCGTGGCGGTGCTGCACGACCTGAACCTCGCCGCCGAATACTGCGACCGTGTCGTCCTTCTCCAGGCGGGCCGGGTCTTCGCCGCCGGGACGACCGCCGAAGTGCTGACCTACCAGAACCTCACGACGGTCTACGAGACCGAGATCTATGTCGATCTCAACGACCTCACCGGTGCCCTGGTCGTCACGCCGCTGTCGTCGCGGGCGCGCCGCCGGCTCGCCCAGCAGGCGCCGATGCCACCGTCGCCGAGGCGGCCGCCCGCGCCGTAGAATCGCCGCATGCTCCTCTGCCGCTTCGGTCCCGAAGGCCTGCTCGCCGCCGGCGAATCGCTGCAACAGCTCCGGGTGCTGTTCTCCGATCCCTACGAAACCCCGCTCTCACAGTGGCAGCTCGGCCGGGCGGTCGATCTCTCCTCGGGCGAGGCGCTGCGCGCGCCGCTCGCCCCGGGGAAGATCGTCTGCGTCGGCCGCAACTACCGCGATCATGCCGCCGAGCTCGGGAATCCTCTGCCCACCGAGCCGCTCCTCTTCCTCAAGGCGCCGTCTTCGGTCGTCGGGCCGGGGGCCGCAGTCATCCTCCCGCCGGAGAGCGCGCGGGTCGACTTCGAGGGCGAGATCGCGCTGGTCGTGAAACACCGCCTGCGGCGGGTGGACGCCGCCGAGGCGCTCGCCGGCATCCTCGGCGTCACCTGCGCCAACGACGTCTCGGCCCGCGACCTGCAGAAGCGCGACGGCTCGTTTTCGGGGGCGAAGTCGTTCGACACCTTCTGTCCGCTGGGACCGGCGATCCTCGTCGAACCGGAGTGGGAGCGCCTCGAGGTGCGGACGCGGGTCAACGGCGCCCCCCGCCAGCACGGGCGGGTGGCGGAGATGGTCTTCGGCTTTGCCGAGCTCCTGGCCTACGCCTCCTGCCTCATGACCCTCGAGCCGGGGGACATCTTTCTCACCGGCACGCCGGCCGGCGTCGGCCCGCTCGCCGACGGCGATCGCGTCGAAGTCGAGATTCCCGGCGTCGGTATCCTCGCCAACCCGGTCGAGGCCTGGCAGGAGTAGAGGTGGATCCAGGCTACCGGCGCGTCGCCGGGCGCCAGGCGACGAGCGCCAGCGCGGCGAGCGGCAGCAGGTGGATCGCTCCGCCTGCCGTCCGGCCGAGAAGAAACAGCGCCAGCCAGAGGCCGAGCGCGGCAGCAGCGGCGAGGAGCCGCACCAGGGGTGGCATCCGGCGGATCTTACCGCCGGCTCGTCGGATATCCTCGCGCCATGCGCAGCTGGCGCCTCACCCGCCGCGAGACTCTGTTCACCCATCGCCTGTTCGCTCTCCATCGCGATTCGCTGGCGGCCGAGCCGGCAGGAATGGCCGCGACGACCGACCTGGTCGTGAACCGCGAGGCGCTGATCCTCGATGCTCCGAGCTGGGTGAACGTGATCGCTCGCACGCCGGACGACCGGATCCTCCTCGTTCGCCAATGGCGCTACGGGATCGGCGCCCCGACGCTCGAGATTCCCGGTGGCATGGTGGAGGAGGGCGAGGACCCGCGGCAGGCCGCTGGCCGCGAGCTCCTCGAGGAGACGGGCTATCGGGCGGGAAGCGTCGTCTACCTGGGTGAGGTCGAGCCGAATCCCGCCTTCATCACCAATCGCTGCTTCACTTTCGTGGCCGACGAACTGGAGCGTATCGGCGAACCCGAGGGGGACGGCGAGGAGGAGCTCACTGTCGAGAGCGCGACGCTGGCGGAGATCCCGCAGCTGATCCTCTCCGGCGCCATCCACCACTCGCTGGTGATCGCGGCGTTCTACCTCTTCGAGCACGCCGGCCGGCCGCGATGAAGCTCGAGGCGGTCACCTTCGACGTCACCCACACGCTGCTTTCCTGCCCGACGCTCGGGCAGCAGTATGCCGACGTGCTCGCCCGGCACGGCATCGCGGTCGCGGCGCGCGACGTCGAGGCGGCCATTCCGCTCGTCTGGCAAGAGCTCGCCTGCTCGGCCTCGCCGGCGCGCGACCGCTTCGTGCATCACGCGAAAGGGGCGCGCGGCTTCTGGCGCCACTTCGTCGAACGCACCTGCGAGCTCGTCGATGCGCCCCGCCCCTCCGCCTTCGCGGCAGCCGAGCTCTTCGACCGCTTCGCCCATCCCGACGCCTGGGAGGTCGCTCCCGGCACCCGAGCGATGCTCGCCGAGCTCAAGCGGCGCGGCCTCAAGCTGGCGGTGATCTCGAACTGGGACCAGCGTCTGCCGCTGCTGCTCGAGCGGCTCGATCTCGCCGATCCGTTCGACACCTTCGCCATCTCCGCCATCGTCGGCGCCGAGAAGCCGCATCCACGCATTTTCGAGACCGCGCTGGCGGCGTTGGGCGTCGCCGCCGAGCGCGCGCTGCACGTCGGCGACAGCCGGCGCGACGACGTCGAAGGGGCGCTCGGGGTAGGCATGCAGGCGCTGCTGCTCTCGCCGTCCGGCGACGGCGATCTCGCGAGCCTCGCCGAGCTGCCCGCGCGGCTCTTCGGCGGCCGGCAGCAGGCCGGATAGACTCGCCGCCGATGCGCCACCTGATCGCGGCCGCGCTCGGCGGAAGCCTGGGTTCGATGGCGCGCTACCTGCTCCAGGGCTCGGTGCAGCGCCGCGCCAGCGAGGCCCACGGCTGGGCGGCGGTCTTTCCCTGGGGGACATTGGCGGTGAACCTCCTCGGCTGCCTGCTGATCGGCTTTCTGGCGGTGCTCTTCGAGGAGCGCCTGGCGATCGCTCCCGAGACGCGAACGTTCGTCCTCATCGGCCTGCTGGGCGGCTTCACGACTTTCTCGAGTTTCGGCTTCGAGACCTGGGCGCTGGTGCGGGACGGCAACACGCTGCTCGCGCTGGCTAACATCGCCGGCAGCGTTACGATCGGACTCGTCGCGGTCGTCGTCGGCGCGATGCTGGCGCGGGCACTCTAGGAGATACGACGATGGAGCTTCACGGCGACCGGCTTCTCCTGCGCATCTATATCGGCGAGTCCAACCGCTTCGCCGGCGTGCCGCTCTACGAGGCGATCGTCCAGCGCGCGCGCGAGCGCGGCCTCTCGGGGGCGACGGTGCTGCGCGGAATCGAGGGTTTCGGCGCCAACTCGCGGATCCACCGTGCCTCGATTCTGCGCCTGTCGGAGGATCTGCCGATCGTGGTCGAGATCGTCGACCGCCGCGAGCGTCTCGAGCCCTTTCTCGTCGAGCTCGATCCGATGATCGAGGACGGAATGGTGACACTCGAGGAGGTGAAGGTTCTGGTCTATCGGCCGCGACAGGCCGCGGAGCCGGCCGGGTGACGGCGGCGAGGACGCTCTGGCTGGCGACTCTGATCGCGGCCGCGGCCTGCTCTCCCGCGCCGCCGCC
>JBGARM010000301.1:0-4266 GCA_044230215.1 Thermoanaerobaculia bacterium
CGGGCCGCCGGGATGACGCCCGGCGCGCCGCCGGGCCGATGACGCTGCTGCTCGCGCTGTTCCTGACGGGAGCCGGGTTCGCCGGCTTCGTGTCGGGGCTGGTCGGCTTCGCCTTCGCCCTGGTCGCGGCACCGCTGTGGCTGCGCGTGCTGCAGCCGGTCGAGGTGACGGCGCTGGTGGTGAGCTACGGCGTCCTGACCCAGGGCTACGCACTGTGGAACATGCGCCGCGAGATCGACCTCGCCATGGCGCAGCTCGGCTGCCCCGCCATCGACCGCCTCGGCCCGCATTTCCTGATGTGGGACGGCCCGGAGGACCGCCTGCGCAACCGGCGGCCGCTGGTCGTCCGTGACCCGAGCGTCGCCGGCGCGAGCCTGCGCCGGATCGAGGTCGTCTGGCTCGGGGGCGACGGCCGGACCGTCCCGGCCCTGCCCTGGGCGGTTTCGCAGACACCGCCGGAGTTGGGCGTCGCGCGCCTGCTGAGCGTTGTCGAGTCCGCGAGCGCGGTGGCGGGAGCGCCCCTGCGGCTGCGCCCCGCGGACAGCGCTGCCGGAAGTCCGCCGGCGCTCTGCTTCGCCGTCTCTCGCGCGCGCGGCGCGCTGCAACTCCTGTGGTGGAGCGCCACCGAGCGGAGCATCGAGATCGGGGAGCCGACAGCCCTGCCACAGTCCCCTGAGCTCGCGGATTCCGATTGCGTCCCGCTCCCGCAAGGACTCGCCGGGGACGACCTCGTCCAGCTCGAGGCGCTGGATTCTCTGGAGTGGGGGGCGGGGCGGATTTCGGCGCTCGCTCGTCCGTAGCTTTCTCCAGCGGCGGGCGACGATCGGCTCGCCGGCCGGGGCGGGGCTCGCCGGAGGTCGGAGGTGAGCTTCGGGGGGCGGCCCTGATCCCTCCCTGCGCCTTGGCGCTATGACGTCAAAACGCTACAATCGGCTCATGAGCGAACCCCGTCGCACGACGATCTATCTCGACGCCGACCTGCACCGGGCGCTGCGCCTGCGCGCGGCGGAGTCGGACGAGTCGGTCTCGGCGATGGTGAACGACGCTGTCCGGCAGTCGCTCGCCGAAGATGCCGCCGATCTCGAAGCGCTCCGCAAGCGCGCCAAGGAGCCTGCACTCAACTTCGAGAGCGTCATCCGCGATCTCGAGCGGCGTGGCCGTCTGTAGCCTCGAGATCCGGCGCTCGGCGGCGCGGGAGCTCGAGGGTATCGAGCCACAGGCGCTCTGTTGGAAGATCATCGAGCGCATCCGCGCCCTGGCGGACGAGCCTCACCCGCCCGGCGCCCGGAAGCTCGCCGGCAGCAAGAACGCCTACCGCATCCGCCATGGCGACAACCGCGTCCTCTACGAGATCCTCGAGACCGAACGCCGGATCGTCGTCGTCAAGATCGGCCATCGGCGTGAGGTTTATCGCTGAGGCGGTGGGCCGCTTTCGGCTCCGTCCACCGCCGCGCTCACTCACGATCTGTTGCTCGTAACCCGCCACGTCCGGCGCGAGCTCGTTCACCTGCCGGCGGGCGATCAGGGACTGGTCGTGGACCAGTGGCAGGTCGACTGGCGCTCGAAGCCGTCGGCGAAGAGGAAGCCAGCGCCGGGGACGAAGAAGGCGCCGTCGACGTCGATTTGCAGGGAGCCTCCAGCTTCGTTCTTGATGAGTCTCGCGACCAGGGCGATGCTGCCGTCGTCCGCCGTCGGGACGCCGGTCTCCTGAAGACGGACCCAGCTTCCGAGGTTCGAGGTGTCGAGCGGGGCCGAATCGACACTCATTCGGCTGAAGCCGGAGCAATCGTTGCTCGCCAGGAAGAGAATCCTCATGAGCGCTGAACCGGTCCGCGCCTGCCCGGGCGGAAATCGGAGATCGGCGCCGAAGGAATAAGACTCGCCGGCAACGAAGTCGGTGATGCAGGCCAAGATGCCACGACCCTGCGTCGCGTTGGCGGCGTTGTTCGTCGCGAGGGCAGCCCCCGAGATCGCCGCGTCGCAGCCATCGTGATCGAGTCCCGTCCAGACGACCGAAGAGTCGCCGGGGCCCGCGCTCCACGGCGGGACGTCGGTGTCGAACTCCGCGTTCGGGGCCAGGTTCTTCCCGTGGGCGAGTCCAGCCATGAAAAGAGACGCCGGGATGAGCAGCGCGACGGCGCTGGCGCGGGTGCGGCGGCGGGGAAGGCTCTGGGCTGCGTGCATGTCCTCTCCTTGGGGTCCACCAAAGGCGACCCGGCTCGTCCGCTGGATACTACTCGCGACGGTGCGGACCTCCTGCACTGGAGATCGGAACGGCGCGACGAAAGACGACAGCGATGGATTCGAATCGTGCCTTGCACGCGACGTCTGGCGTGGCGCGCGTCATCTCTGGGTCTCAAATCGTGGCAAGGTTCGTGACCGCGCCTGCGGTCGTCACCCGACGGGCTCACGGCAGAACGGCGGCGGTGAGCTGCTCGGGCGTCGGCGGCTTCTTCACGCTCAGCACGAGCTCGGACACCTGGAGTATGCAGGCCAGGCCCGGCCCTCGCCCGGTGTCGCAGCAATTGGAGACCTCCCGCACGACCTGCCTTCCGGATTCGAGGAGCGTCTCGCAAGTCGCGATGGCCGATCCGAGGAAGAAGCGACGCTCGGGTCGGGCGCCAGAACTCTGCCAGATGCCTGGTTGATCGGAGTAAAGGGCTTTGGACGGCACGCCCCCCGCCCTAGAGTAGAAAGGCAACGCCGAATCCGCGAAGGCGAGCTCGCGTGCCACGATCAGCACGCCCGGTTTCTCGCGAAGAAGCCCAGTCGAGCGGGGAACCGCGTTGCGCGTCCAGTTCTGGTCTGTGCGACCGACAGCTTGAACGAAAAGCTCATTCGACACTTCCCGCAGCACCTGGTCCGAGCAGGAGACGACCTCGATCCAGAGGTCCCGTTCCGGCGGGCGGGTGTTCATGCAGGAACCTTCCAAGGCCGACGCGCGCGCGAGCGTCATCAGCAGCGCCAGCGCGAGGGCGCGAGGCGGCCCGCCAACCAAGAGCGAAGAAGTGATCATGAAATCGAGTATCGCAGGAATCTCTTCTCCTGCAGGGCCCTGGATCGCTCAGGCCGCTGGAGCCGCCAGATTCCTCCTCCTCCGCGATATCCTTTGGGGGAGCCGAGTCGATTGCCAACCCATGTTCACCGTCTTCAAGGACTTCTCCTTCTCCGCCGCCCACCAGATACGGGGGCACCAGGGCGGGTGCCAGAACCTGCACGGGCATAACTATCGTGTGCGGGTGTTCGTGCGGGCGCAGGAGCTCGATGCGCTCGGCATGGTCATCGACTTCGCGGATCTGAAGAAGATCGTCGCGGCGGTGGTCGATCCGTTCGACCATCAGTACCTGAACGACATCCCGCCGTTCAACACACGCAACACCACTGCCGAGCTCCTGTCGCAGTACATCTTCGAGGAGATCGGCAAGCGCCTGCCGGCGGGGCGGGAGCTCACCAAGGTGGAGATCTGGGAGACGGACAGCTCCTGTGCGGTGTACGAGGCTTGAGCGCAGTCCGCCTCAAGATCTACGAGATCTTCTATTCCATCCAGGGCGAATCGACGTTCGCCGGGCGGCCGTGTGTGCTCGTGCGGTTGACCGGTTGCCAGATGCGCTGCATCTGGTGCGATACGGAGTATGCGTTCCACGGCGGCGCCTGGATGGGGCTCGATGAGGTGATGGAGAAGGTGGCGGCCTTCGGCTGCCCGCTGGTCGAGGTCACCGGCGGGGAGCCGCTGCTCCAGCCGGGGTGCCTGCCGCTTCTCACGGCGCTTGCCGATGCCGGTTACGAGGTGCTGCTCGAGACCGGCGGCGGGCTCGACATCGCGCCGGTTGATCGGCGCGTGCGGCGGATCCTCGACATCAAGTGCCCGGCGAGTGGCGAGTCGGCCAACAACCGGTGGGAGAACCTCGCGGATCTCCGTCCCACCGACGAGATCAAGTTTGTCGTCGCCGATCGCGGCGATTATGACTGGGCCAGGGGCGTAATCGCCGAGCGGTTGCTCGCCGACGTTTGCCCGATTCACTTCTCGCCGGTGTGGGAATCGTGTCCGCCGGCAGAGCTCGCGGCGTGGATCCTGGCTGATCGGCTGCCGGTTCGGTTGACGCTCCAGCAGCACAAGATTCTCTGGGGGAAGGACACGCGCGGCGTTTAGCTGGCCCTCTCTAGGAGTCCGCTCGGGGTCCTGTCCGGGGCTCTGGGCAAGTCTCCGCGACGGGTCCTGTCTGGCCCGCTTCCCATGGGTCCTCGCGCTGAGAAAGCGCGCTCCGG
>JBGARM010000302.1:0-4256 GCA_044230215.1 Thermoanaerobaculia bacterium
GGCCAGGTTGTCGAGCTTGGCGAACGGGTGGGGGATCTCGAAGTAGTCCTCGAGGGCGGCGAGGATCGGTCCGGTGACCTCGGCCGCGTAGCCCGTCTGAGCCGCCTTGCCTTTGGCCACGACCATGCGCACGGGCGTTTTCGAAGTTCCCCAGGTGCCGGCGTCGACCACTGCGAACGGACCGACGCCCAGGGCCACGAGGTAGGAGGAGATCGGCGGGGTCGGCGCGAACTCCACCGCCTTCATGCCGCCCGCTTCCGACCGCTCGCCGGCCATCGGCGCGTTCGAAACCGCGACCAGGCCCTCGGGGACGTGCAGGGTCAGTTTCCAGGGGGTGCGGTAGGACGGCTCGTCGAAGCAGGGGAAGGCGCGGCGGGCAAAGGTCGACTCGAACTGGCTGAAGACGTACCAGTCGTCGCCGTCCTTCTGGCGGAAGAGCCCTTCGGTCTCGATCGCGTCGAGCTTGCCGCGGTAGGCGATCGTCAGCAGGGTCTTGCCGGCCGGGACTTCGCGGCCGAAGTCGAAGCCGACGAAGTCGTCGCCGCCCGGCACGACCCGCGCCGCGGACTCCTTGCCGCCGACGTTGAGCACCGCCGACTGGATTTCGAGCTCGTGGGCGTTGAGCCAGAGGAAAGAGGCGGCGCGCTTGAGCTCGAGCTCGATGCCGACCTTGCCGGCGAAGCCCTCCTGCTCGGGCAGGATGGTCAGGTCGACCGTCATGGCGATCGGCCGCGCCGTCGCCTCCAGGCGGAGCTCCGGAGGCTGCGGGTCGGCGGCGCGGCAGACGGCGGGCGAGGCGAGGGCGAGGATCAGGAGACCAGCCAGGCGTGTCTTCAAGGGAGAGTCCTCCAGCAGGGAAGTTTCGGGGTTGGGACGGCCCCAGAGATACGTCCTCAGCGGGAGGAAGTTTCTGCGGGCTGGAAGCGGAACGGCTCCGGGAAGAGCTCCGCCAAACTGGTCAGCCGGCGCTCGCCCTGCGGATTCGCCAGCAGGATCGGCATCTCGGGGGCGCAGAACTCACTCATCGTCTCCCGGCAGACACCGCAGGGGGCCGACGGCGGCGAGGTGTCGGTGACGATGGCCACGCCGCGGACGAATGGCGCCGGGCCTCGGCGGCGGCAGCCAGCAAGGGCTCCCAGTTCACGAATCGAGCCTAGCATCGATCGGGCTGTGCTAATTTTCGCCCGCGTCACTGCCCCTGAAAGCCGTCGTCAGGCGCCGAAGCGACCGCCGGCGCCGGCCGGCAGTAAACCTCCCTTCGGCGTGTGCGTACCTTCTGAAACGAGGAGTTCTTCGAGCATGCGAGAGTCCGACCGCAAGACCCTGACCTGGCTGGGGGTGCTTCTCGCCGGAGCCCTGGTCTCCGCCTGGGCCTTTCCGCGCGCTTTTCCGTTCTTTCCCGCCGACTGGCAGGTGTCGCGCGTCGAGGCCGAGAAGATTGCGCTCGAAGAGTTGCGGGTCTTGGGGACGATGCCGGAAGACCCTTACGTCGTGGCGCAGATGGACGACGACGCCGGACTCGAAGTGCGGCTGATCCAGGCGTCGCGCGACGGCCTCGAGGGTCCGGTGCGCCAGTCGGGGCTGGAGAAGCGGGTGCTGCAGTGGCAGGTCACCGTCTACGCCCGGCAGGCACAACCGAGAGAGTGGGCCTACCAGGCACAGATCGCTTTCGACGGCACCGTGCTCTCGCTGCTCAAGGGTTTCAAGGCGACCGACGCCGCCGGCTCGCTGACCGAGAGCGAGGCGGTCCGCCGCGCCCAGGCCCTCCTCGCCGAGCGCGGCATCGATCTGGCGCGATTCGCGGCGCCCGAAGTCAAGAACAAGGATCTCGACAACCGGACCGACCGGGTGGTGCGCTTCGCTTCCGTCGACGCCGCGCTCTCCAGTCGCCTGCGTTCCGGCGTCCAGGTGACCTTCGCCGGCGACCAGCTCTCCGGGGTCGGGACGTACGCCGAGGACGTCCACCCGGACGAGGTGACGCAACTTCTGCAGCCGATCGGATTGATGGGCAACGTCGCCTTCTTCTCCACCTTCCTCATCCTGCCGCTGGTGGCGCCGATCTTCCTCAAGCGCTACCACGAAGGGGAGCTCGGCGTCCGCCGCGGGGTCCAGATCCTGCTGCTCATCCTCGGGCTGGCAGTGGTGTTCATGGCCCAGGTGGCGGCAGGGGCCACCCAGGGGACCAACTTCGGCCTCCTTTCCCGCGAGCAGACGACCTGGGTCTGGGGCGGCCAGATGATCGTCCTCTTCTTCCTGCCGATGGCGATCGCGGCGCTGCTCTCCTGGTCGGTGGGCGAATCGCTCTGTCGCGAAGGCTGGGGGGCGAAGCTGGCGGCCTTCGACGCCCTGTTCCAGCGGCAGTGGAAGAACCGCACCGTCGCTCTCGCCTCACTGCGCGGCTACGCCGCCGGCTTCGCCATCGCCGGCGGCATCTTCGCCTGCCTCGTGCCGCTCGGCCGCTTCGGCGGCATCGCACCGATCGCCTACCAGTTCGGCCCGTTCTGGAATCACTCGCGCTGGCCGAGTCTCGCGGTCATCCTCTTCCTGGCGATCTTCAGCCTCTACACCACGCTCTTCGGGCGGCTCTTCCTGCTCCCCTGGCTGGTACGGAAGCTCGGCAAGGTGGCGGGCGGAACGATCGCGGCACTCGCCACGAGCTTCGTCTTCTTCTCGCCGGTGATCGTGCTGCCGCTGTCTTTGGGCGCGCCGATCTGGATCCTCAACAGTCTGGCGACCGTCGTTCTCTTTCTCTGGACCGACCTGCTGACGACGATCCTCGCCTCGTTCACCTCGGCAGCGGTGCTGTCGATCTTGCCGTTCGTCTTCGCCGCCGACCCGATGCTGCAGTTGCACGGCTGGATCGGTGTCCTGGCCGGCGCCGTTCCGCTGCTCCTCACCGCCCGGTACCTGGTCTCGGATCAGGTCTTCGTCTATCGCTACGAGGACGTGCCGCCGCACGTCCGCCGCATCGCCCAGCGCGAACGCCAGCGGGTCGAGCTCGAGACCGCCCGCAACATCCAGAGCTCGATTCTGCCGCAGCTGCCGCCGCAGCTCTGCGGTGTCGAGCTGTCGCACGTCTACCTGCCGGCGACCGAGGTGGGCGGCGATTTCTACGACGTCCTGGCGCTCGAGGACGGGCGCCTGGCAGTGGCGGTGGGCGACGTCGCCGGCCACGGAGTCTCCTCCGGTCTGGTCATGTCGATGGCGAAGTCGGCGCTCGCCGTCCAGGTGACCTTCGACCCGGAAGTCGCGGCGGTCTTCGCGACCCTCAATCGAATGGTCTTCCAGAGCGCCCGCAAACGCCTGCTCGCGACGCTCTGCTACGCCCTCATCGACCCGGTCCGCCGCGAGATGCACTTCGCCAGCGCCGGCCACCTCTTTCCCTACCGGATCTCCCGCCTGGGCAAGGTCGAGAGCCTCGAGTCGGTGGCCTATCCGCTCGGCGTCCGCGAGGCGCTCGACATCGACTCGCATACCGCCAAGCTCGAGCCCGGCGACATCATCTTCCTGTGCAGCGACGGCGTCGTCGAATCGCGCAAGGAGGGCTCGGACGAACATTTCGGCTTCGACCGCCTCGAGGCGGTCCTGGAGAAGTTCGGCGGGCACGGCGCGAGCGTCGTGCGCGACAAGGTCCTCGCGGCGCTCGACAGCTTCACCGAGGGGGCCGAGCGGGAGGACGACCTGACGGTGCTCGTCCTGCGCATGCCCTGACCGTTGGGGTGGCCGTTGGGGAGGGGGGCGGTGGGATAGAATCGCCCTGCAGTTCGGCAGTTTCCCAATAGGAGCCCAACTTGAAGATCCACGAGTATCAGGCGAAGGAGATCCTGCGCCGTTACGGTGTCGCGACGCCGCGCGGTCGGGTGATCGACGATCCGGCAGACGCCAAAGCGATCTGCGAGGAGATGGGCGGGCGCTGCGTCGTCAAGGCGCAGATCCACGCCGGCGGGCGGGGCAAAGGCGGCGGAGTCAAGGTCGCGAAGAGCCCTGCCGAGGCCACCGAGTATGCCGGCAAGATCCTCGGCATGCAGCTCGTCACCCATCAGACCGGTCCCGAAGGCCAGAAGGTGCGAAAAGTCCTCATCGAAGAGGCGGCCGATATCGCGCAGGAGCTCTATGTCGCGGTAACTCTCGACCGCCAGTCGGGCCACCCGGTGGTGATCTCGTCGCGCTTCGGCGGCATGGACATCGAAGAGGTGGCCGAGCACCACCCGGAGAAGATCCAGAAGGAGTTCGTGGATCCGCGCGTGGGTCTTCGT
>JBGARM010000303.1:0-4247 GCA_044230215.1 Thermoanaerobaculia bacterium
GGCGGTGGTCGCCTGCGCGGTGCCGGCCGCGGGGCTTGAGTGACGCGAGTGCCAGGCGAGAGCGAGCGCCAGCAGCGCCACCGCGGTTGCGCCCCAGGTCGCGATCGGTGTGCGGTGCCGCCCGGCGAAACGCAGCGCACGGTAGCGCCAGCTGCCGCGCCGCGCCTCGACCGGCAGACGGTCGAGGAAGCGCCGCAGGTCGGCGGCGAAGTAGGCGACGCTCGCATAGCGGTCTTGGGGTTCCTTGCGCAGCGCCTTGAGGCAGATCGCGTCGAGATCGCGTCCGAGGCCGCGCTCGGGCCGGCGCGGCTCGCGGGCACTCCTTCCGGTACCGCCGGAACCGCCGCCGGTGCGCCGCGCCGCCTGGCTCGGCGGTTCGGGGTCGGTCTCGAGCACCGCGCGCTCGAGGGCGGCGCGCGAGTCGCCCCCGCTGGCGAACGGCCGGTGGCCGGCGAGGAGCTCGTAGAGCACCACGCCGAGGGAGTAGATGTCCGACGCCGGGGTGATCGGCTCGCCGCGGAACTGCTCGGGGCTGGCGTAGGCGGGGGTGAGGGCGCGCGCCTCCGTGCGCGTGACCGCGAGAGTCTCGTGGGTCTCGGGATCGAGGAGCTTGGAGATGCCGAAATCGAGCAGCCGCGGCCGCCCGTCGCGGCCGACGAGCAGGTGACCGGGCTTGAGATCGCGATGCACGACGCCCTGCGCGTGGGCGAACTCGACCGCCTCGAGCACGGCGAGGAAGAGCTCGACCCGGCGGGCGACCGGCAGCTCCATCCGCCGCGCGTACGCGACGAGGTCTTCGCCCTCGATGTACTCGAGGGCCAGGTACCAGGTGCCGTCGGCGGCGCGCCCGCCCGAGATGAAACGGGCGATGCCCGGATGCTCGAGTGACGACAGGATGCGCACCTCGTCGCGGAAGCGGCGCAGGGCGTCCGGCGCCGGGCGATCGATGACCTTCAGGGCGATCGTGCGCCGGAAGTCGGGCGTCTCTTCGGCGGCGAGGTAGACCCGGCCCATGCCGCCGCGCCCGAGCTCGCGCAGAATGCGATAGGGGCCGATCCGCTCGGGCGGCGCGGTATCGGAGGCCTCCGCGGCGAACGCCCCGGCGTCTCCGGCGAGCGGCCAGGGAGTGCGGTCGAGTAGCGGGCTCGGAGTCTCGGCGCCGGCCAGGAGGCGGGCGAGCTCGGCGGCGAGGGCGGGGTCGCGGAGCGCGAGGTCGGAGAGCAGGGTGCGGCGTCCGGCTTGGTCCAGCGCCAGCGCCTCGGCGAAGAGCTCGGGCAGCGCCTCGTCGCTCAACGGTCGCCGGTTCCGCCCGAGAGCTCGGCGACCAGCCAGGCGCGCGCGAACTGCCAGTCGCGTTTCACCGTCGCCGGCGAGAGGTCGAGGCAGGCGGCGATCTCTTCGATCTCGAGGCCGGCGAAGTAGCGCATCTCGACCATCTGGGTCTGCCGCGGGTAGCGCTCGGCGAAGCGCACGAGGGCGCGATCGAGGTCGATGAGCTCCGCCTGCGGGGTGTCTCCCGAAGTGGCGAGGAGGGCGGTCGGGGTCTCGTCCGAACGGCGCTTGAGACGGTTGCGGGCGCGCGCGTGGTCGACCAGCACACGCCGCATCATCGTCGAAGCGAGGCCGAAGAAGTGTGCCCGGTCGCGCCAGTCGATGCCCTGCTGGCGCATCAGCCTGAGGAAGGCCTCGTTGACGATCGCGGTCGGCTGCAGGGTGTGTCCCGGGCGCTCGCCGCGCAACTGGGCGGCGGCGATCCGCTTGAGCTCGTCGTAGATGCGCGCGAAGAGCTGCTCGCCGGCCTGGGGATCGCCGTTGCGCCAGGCATGCAGCAGCCCGGTGACCTCCGTCGCTGCCGGTTCCTGCGGAGACATGGCGCGGAGTCTACGCCGAGATGAGCCGTGGCGCTGTCGCCCGGCGCGTAGTGGTCATGAACACGAGCTCGCGCTTCCCTCTGCACCGTCTCCTGCCGGCGGTGGCCGGTCTGGCGTTGGCGGTCCTTCTCGCCGCACTTCTTCCCGCCGGTGCGGGCGCCACCGTATCGGTCGGTCTCTCGGCGGTGCGCGCGCAGACGTTCGAGAACGAGAATCTGCTCTTCTACGTCCCGGAAGAAGGCGACCTCTTCGCCTACGCCCTCGCGGTCGGCGATTTCAATGGCGACGGCGCCGACGACCTCGCGACCGGAATTCCGCTCGACGACGGCCAGGCCGGCTTTCCGATCGTCGACATGGGGGCGGTCGTGGTGCGCTACGGCATCCCCGCCAGGGGCCTCGCCACCGGGCTCGCCTCGACCTGGCTCAGCCAGGCGGCAGCCGGAAATCCAGAGGATCCCGGGGCGGGCGACCGCTACGGCTGGTCGCTCGCCGCCGGCGACTTCAATGGCGACGGCATCGACGACCTGGCGATCGGCGTGCCGTGGAACCAGGCCGCCGGCGAGCCCGTCGGCAGCGGTGCGGTCGAGATCCACTACGGCCTGCCGGGCGGCATTCAGCTCGCCGCCGAGCATTTCCTGCGTCAGGGACACGACGGGGTTCCCGGAGCGTACTCGGACTACGGCGACCGCTTCGGTGACGCCGTGGCGGCCGGCGACTTCGACGGCGACGGTTACGACGACCTGGCGATCGGCGCGCCGCGCGACAACAACTTCCAGTTCTGGGGGGCGGGCTCCGTGACGGTCTTGCACGGGGGCGTCGGCGGCGTGATGCCGTTCAACGGCTACGTCTTCAACCGCGAGTCGGCGGGAATTCCCGGCGCGGAGCACCAAGGCGAGGACTTCGGCGGCGTGCTCGCCGCCGGCGACTGGAACGGTGACGGGCGTGACGACCTCGCGGTCGGCAGCCCGCTCGAGAGTGCCCCTGGGCTCGTCAACTACGGCGGCATCGTCGTCCTCTTCGGCAGCGACTTCGGCCTGATCTACGCCAACAGCGTCGGCTGGTCGGAGGACGAGACCGGCGGCGTCGCCCAGGCGGACGACCAGTTCGGCAGCGCGCTCGCGTCGGGCGACTTCGACGGCGACGGCTACGACGACCTCGTCGTCGGCGCGCCCTTCAAGGACATCGGCGCGGTCGGCGCGCACGTCGACGCGGGCGAGATCACGGTGCTCTACGGCTCGGCGGCAGGGGCGCTTAACTGGTTCAACCTGGCGCGCACCGGCCACTGGCGGCAGAGCAACATCTTCTTCGACCCGGTCTACGACCAGCCCGGCGATCACTTCGGCTGGGCGTTCGCCGCCGGCGATTTCGACAAGGACGGCCGCGACGACCTGGCTGTCGGGCACCCCGGGGAGAACCTCGGTGGCGCCGATCGCGGCGCGGTGACGGTGCTCATGGGCACCGCCGGAACGGGCCTCTGGAGCCGCGCGAACGTCTTCGCGACCGACGTCGGCGAGCTGCCGGGCACGGCGCAGGATTCCCAGGACCTCGGCCGCTCGCTCGCCGCCGGCGACTTCGACGGCGACGGTCACTCGGACCTCGCGATCGGCATTCCCTACCGCGACGTGAGCGGCATCGGCATCGACGTCGGGCGCGAGAACGTCGTCTACGGCTCGATCTTCAGCGACGGCTTCCTCTACGGCAACGCCACGTTCTGGTCGGTCGAGGTGCCCTGAAGGGGCAAGAGCGATCGCTCAGTCGACCGAGACATGGACGTTCGAGTCCTCGTCCTGGACGTGGATGGAGAACGATCCGGCCGCCATGGCGCGGTCGATCTCCTTGCGCGAGAGGTCTTCGCCGCCGAGGACGCAGCGCGCGAGCGACCAGGGAATCGTGAGCTCGACGGTGTCGTCGTCCTCTTCGCGGATCTTCATCACCAGGAACTTGCCGGCGCGGCGGGCGTCGATCTGCTTGTCGTCGTCCCAGACGGTGCCGCGGGCGCCGTCGCCGCCGCGCTCGAGCGCGAGGTAGAGCGACCGCACCTTGGGATCGTGGTCTTCGTTGCAGTCGATGTCGATCGGCGCCATCGCCTCGACGATGCTGCCGAGAAGGCCGCCGTTCAACGTCAGGTGGACGTCCTTGCCGTGGTCGTTGTCGACGTCGATGCGCAGCGTCGGACTGTCGGCGGTCGCCGGGGCCGGCGCGAGGGCGAACGGGAACGAGAGCAGGGCGGCGAGCAGCAGGGGGCGGGTAGGACGGGTACGCATCGGTGGATCCTCCGGAAATTGCTCCTGGGGATCCCTACGGCTTCTCGCGTTCCCATGTTTCGAAGGTCGCTGGGGCGCTGGCTCGGGGTCCTGACCGGCCCGTCTCCCATGG
>JBGARM010000304.1:0-4246 GCA_044230215.1 Thermoanaerobaculia bacterium
CAAGCGAGGTCGAGCCCTTCGAGCTCTGCGATGCGCTCGGGGATGAACCACCCGTTGGTGTTCATCGACACGTGCACGCCCGCGCGCTTGACGTTCCGACGGATCTCGGGCGCGTCTTCGCGCAGGAGCGGCTCGCCGCCGATGATGCTCGCGCGGCCCTTGCCCGCGGCGTGCAGCGCGTCGATCATCGCCATGAGCTCGACCTGCGCAGCGCCCGGCGTCGCTTCGGCGGCGTAAGACGCTTTGGGCGCGAAGAACGACACCGGCGAATAGCCCCAGTAGTTGAGCAGGCGTTCGCCGGTCGCAGGGTTCCGCCGAAAGTTCTCGGTCTCGTCGAACTCGAGGAGCGGCATGAGCTCGACCGTGGTGACGCCCAGCGACTGGAGATAGGGGATCTTCTCGATCAGGCCGAGATAGGTCCCGGGATGCGCCACCCCGGAGGACGGGTGACGGGTGAAGCCGCGCAGATGGAGCTCGTAGATCACCCGCTCGGAATCGGTCACGCGCGGGCGCGGCGGCCGCCCGTCGCCCGGTGCAGCCGCATTCCTGGCGACAAAGTAACTGCGGTAGGACCGGAACTTCCGGCCGCTCGCCTCCCACGAACGATCGCCCCAAACCTCGCCACCGGTCAACGCTCGGGCGTAGGGGTCGAGTAGCTCAGGCCCGCCGTCAAGGCGATAGACATACTCGAAGGCGTCCGGCAAACCTGCGACTTCCCCTTGCCAGCAGCCTTTCGCTTCGCCGGCAGCGACGCAAGTCTGGAGCGCGAAAAGCCCGATAAAGGGAGCGTGCGGCTTTCCGACGTTGACGGCGAGCTCGACCCGCTTCGCGCTTGGGGCGTAGAGGGTGAAGCGGTGCCCCGCCGAAGTGGGTTGAACGCCGAGCTGGTCGAGGACGCTGCGGTTGCCGTCCCCCGCCGCCGCGGCAGCGGCGGCAAGGTCTCCTCGCGCGGCGCCCGATCGCGGCCTTTTCAGGAGACCGTGCCGTCCTCGTGGACGGTCCACAGGTCGCCGCTGCGCAACAGGCTGTCGAGGGAGCCCGGCCCCTTGCGCTCGGTCTCGCGTTCGATCTGGCCGACGACGCCGGACTCGAAGGAGGGCACATCGACGCGGCGCAGGACACCGAGCGGCGTCGGGAAGTTGGGCGGGCCCATCTGGGCGATCATGAAGGCGATCGCCGGGTTCATCCGCGTCTCGTCCCAGACCAGGCAATCGTCGGGGCTGAAGCCCGCAGCGAGATCGATCACCTCGAGCTCGGTGCCATTGAGGCGAATTCCCTTCGTCCTTCCCTTGCCGAAAACCAGCGGCTTCCCCTGCTCGAGATAGACCGCCGAGTCGTCGCGCGACTCCTTGTCGGTGATCGGCGCGAACGCCTTGTCGTTGAAGATGTTGCAGTTCTGATAGATCTCGACGAAGGCGGTGCCCTTGTGCGCGGCGGCGGCCTTCAGCGTCTCCTTGAGGTGCGCCTGGAAGATGTCCACCGAGCGCGCGACGAACGTCGCTCCGGAGCCGATGGCGACCGAGAGGGCGTTGAACGGATAGTCGATCGAGCCGTACGGCGTCGACTTGGTGCGCTTCCCCACCTCCGAGGTCGGCGAATACTGCCCCTTGGTCAGACCGTAAATCCGGTTGTTGAACATCAGGATCTTCACGCCGACGTTGCGCCGCAGGGTGTGGATCAGATGGTTGCCGCCGATCGACAGCGCGTCGCCGTCACCGGTGGCGATCCAGACCTCGAGATCTGGGCGCGAGATCTTGAGCCCCGTCGCGACCGCCGGCGCCCGGCCGTGGATGGTGTGGAAGCCGTAGGTGTTCATGTAGTACGGGAAGCGCGACGAGCAGCCGATCCCCGACACCACGACGAAGCGCTCTTTCGGAATCCCCAACTCCGGGAAGACCGCCTGCACCGCCGACAGGATCGCGTAGTCCCCGCATCCCGGGCACCAGCGCACCTCCTGGTCGGACTTGAAGTCCTTCTTCGAGAGCTTGAGCGTATCGACGGTCGACATCGGTTCAGGCTCCCTTGCCCTGGAGAACGTCCTGGATCTTGGCCAGGACTTCGAAGCGGTAGAACGGCTTGCCTTCGACTTTGTTGTAGCTGACGATGTCCTTGAGGTACTTCGCGCGCAGGAGCATGGCGAGCTGGCCGAGGTTCATCTCGGGGACGAGGACCTTCTCGAATCTCGCCAGCACGTCGCCGAGATTCTTGGGGAACGGGTTCAGGTGATGCAGGTGGGCACGGCTGACCTTGGCGCCCTGCTTGCGCGCCAGATTCACCGCGCCATGAATGGCGCCTTCGGTCGAGCCCCAGCCGAGGACCAGGAGCTTGCCTTCCTGTTCACCGTGAACCTCGAGCTCCGGGATCATGTCGGCGACCCGGGCCACCTTCTCCGCCCGGATGCGCACCATGTGCTCGTGGTTCTGCGGGTCGTAGGAGATGTTGCCGGTGCCGTCCTGCTTCTCGATGCCGCCGATGCGGTGCTCGAGCCCCGGCGTGCCGGGGATCGCCCACGGCCGCGCCAGCGTCTGCGGATCGCGCAGGTACGGCAGGAAGTTCTCGGTCCGGGTGTGGAACTCGACGCCGAAGTCCGGCAGCTCGGCGCTCTCCGGCAGGCGCCACGGCTCCGAGCCGTTGGCGATGTAGCCGTCGGAGAGCAGCACGACCGGCGTCATGTGGCGGATGGCGATGCGGCAGGCCTCGATGGCGCGCGCGAAGCAGTCGGCGGGCGACGAAGCGGCGATGACCGGCAGCGGCGACTCGTTGTTGCGCCCGAACATCGCCTGCAACAGATCCGCCTGCTCGGTCTTGGTCGGCAGGCCGGTCGACGGCCCGCCGCGCTGCACGTCGATGACCACCAGCGGCAGCTCGACCATCACCGCCAGGTTCATCGCTTCGCTCTTCAAAGCCAGGCCCGGGCCGGAGGTCGAGGTGATCGCCAGCGCGCCGCCGAACGCCGCGCCGATCGCCGCGCAGACGGCGGCGATCTCGTCTTCGGCCTGAAAGGTCGTGACGCCGAAGTTCTTGAACATCGCCAGCTCGTGCAGCAGGTCCGAGGCCGGCGTGATCGGGGAGGCGCCCTGGAAGAGCGGCAGGCCGCACTTGCGCGAGGCGGCGACGAAGCCGAGCGCCATCGCCGTGCCGCCGGTGATGTTGCGGTAGACCCCGGCCGGGAGCTTCGCCGGCTCGATCTCGTAGCGGGTGTGGAAGAGCTCGGTGATGTCGCAGTAGTTGTAGCCCGCCTTCATCACCTGGATGTTCGCCGCCGCGAGCTGCGGCTTGGCGGCGAACTTCTTCTCCAGCCACTGGATCGTCCCCTCGATCGGCCGGCTGAACATCCAGTAGGCCATGCCGAGGGCGAAGAAGTTCTTGCAGCGCTCCTGGGACTTGGCGTCGAGCCCGCTGTCCTCGAGCGCCCGCCGGGTGAGCGTCGTGAGCTCGACCTTGAAAACCCGGTACTTCGCCAGGCTGTCGTCTTCGAGCGGATTGCGGTCGAAGCCGGCCTTCTTGAGATTGCGTTCGTCGAACTCGTCGAGATTGACGATCAGCGCGCCGTTCGGCTTGAGGTCCTTGAGGTTGACCTTGAGTGCCGCCGGATTCATCGCCACCAGCACGTCGGGGGCGTCGCCGGGGGTGTGGATGTCGTAGTCGGCGATGCGCACCTGGAAGGCCGAGACGCCGGCGAGCGTCCCCTGCGGGGCGCGGATCTCCGCCGGGAAGTCCGGGAAGGTCGCGAGGTCGTTGCCGAGCAGCGCCGAGGTGTTGGTGAACTGCGAGCCGGTGAGCTGCATGCCGTCGCCGGAGTCGCCGGCGAACCGGATCACGACGTCATCGAGCTTTTCGTGTTGTACGGCGCGGCTGGAGGCCGCTTGAGAATCAGGTCTGGATCCGGCCCGGTTGTCGAGTATGGGAAGCGCCATGGGGCGGGAATTCTAGCACCTGGCCTCGGCCCCGAACGCGTCACGCCGGCTCGGGTTCGCGACCGACCAGCAGTCCCGCCAGGCCGGCGACGGGCAGGAGAACCGTGACCCCCAGGACCATGAACCAGAGCGGGTGCGGCACCAGCCGGAACTGGATGACGGCGAGAGC
Source organism: Thermoanaerobaculia bacterium (assembly GCA_044230215.1). Taxonomy (GTDB): domain Bacteria; phylum Acidobacteriota; class Thermoanaerobaculia; order Multivoradales; family JAGPDF01; genus JAGPDF01. The sequence goes on from JBGARM010000304.1 coordinate 4,087, forward strand.
GGTCTGCACGGCCCCGACCCCCAGGGCGTGCAGGACTCGCCGGCGCTCCGCGAGCTGCGCGGCCGCGAGCCCGCCGACGACAGCCCCGGCAGCCCCGGCGGCAAGCAGGGCAAGGAACATCCCGGTCGGCGCAGAAGCGAGGAAGAGCCGCCAGGCGTCC
>JBGARM010000305.1:0-4195 GCA_044230215.1 Thermoanaerobaculia bacterium
GAGCTCGCCAACGCCGATGGCCGATTGAAGCCCGGCATGCTCGCCCGCCTCGACATTCCGCGCCAGAGCCTCGAAGGCGCCTTCGTCGTGCCGATGTCCGCGCTCGTCGACCTGGGCGGCACCAAGGCGGTGTGGACGGTCGCCGACGGGCGCGCATCGCGCCGCGAGGTGACGACGGGAATGGTGATCGGCGAAGAGATCGTGGTCACCGGCCTGCCGGCCGGAACGCGCGTCATCGTCGAGGGCCAGCACGCGGTGGGCGAGAATCAGCCGGTCGAGGAGGTCTGAGGTGAGGCTCGGCGAGCTCGCGGTAAAGAACCGCGCCACCGTCTTCTTCGCCCTGGTCGCGGTCGTCATCGCCGGCAGTCTGGCCTACTCCACCCTGCCGCGCGAGAGCTTTCCGGACATCGAGATCCCCAACATCCTGGTCTACACGGTCTGGCCGGGCGCCTCGCCCACCGACGTCGAGAGTCAGCTCACCGACGAGCTCGAACGCGAGCTGCAGGGGCTCGAAGGGATCAAGCAGATCACCTCGACCTCGACCGAGAGCGTCTCGGTGGTGAACGTCGAGTTCGTCTCCGGTGTCGACCTCGACTTCGCGCTGCAGAAGGTGCGCGACCGGGTCAACCTCGCCAAGGCCGAGTTCCCGGCCGACGCCGAGGAACCGATCCTGCGCGAGCTCAATTTCTCCGATGTGCCGATCCTGCAGGTCCATCTCTCCGGCGACGTCGGTCCGGTCGAGCTCCGGCGTCTGGCGAAGGAGGTCCAGGACGAGGTCGAGGCGATCCCGGGTGTGCTGCGCGCGACGCTCGTCGGCGGCGTCGAGCGCGAAGTGCAGGTCGACGTCGACCCGGAGCGCCTGCGCCTCTACGGTGCCTCGCTCGACGACGTGCTCGACGCGATCCGCGACGAAAACGTCTCGATCCCCGGCGGCGAGCTCACGCTCAAGGGCCAGACGCTCGCCCTGCGGGTCCCTGGCGAGGTGAAGGATCCGCTCGCCGTCGAGCAGTTCGTCGTCAAGGTGGTCGGCCAGCGCCCGGTGCAGGTGCGCGACGTCGCCGCGGTCAGCTATGGCTTCAAAGATCGCAGCTCCTACTCGCGCATCGACGGCCGGGAATCGGTGTCGCTCGCGGTGCAGAAACGCTCCGGCTCGAACATCATCGAGCTCACCGACCGGCTGAAGTCGGAGGTCGAGCGCCTCAAGGTCACCTGGCCGCCGGGGGTCGAGGTGACCTTCCTCGCCGACCAGTCGAAGGACATCCGCATCATGGTGGCCGATCTCGAGAACAACGTCCTCACCGGCGTGGTGCTGGTCGTGATCGTGCTCTTCTTCACCATGGGACTGCGCAACGCCCTCTTCGTCGGCGCCGCGATCCCGCTCTCGATGCTGCTCACCTTCGTCGTCGTGCAGCTCGCCGGCATGACGCTCAACATGATGGTGCTGTTCTCGCTGGTGCTGGCGGTCGGCATGCTGGTCGACAACTCGATCGTCGTCATCGACAACATCTACCGTCACATGCAGGAGGGCAAGAGCGCCTTCGAGGCGGCGCAGGTCGGCGCCCGCGAGGTCGGCGGCGCGGTGCTCAACTCGACCCTGACGACGATCGGCGCCTTCGTGCCGCTGTTCTTCTGGCCCGGCATCATCGGCGACTTCATGTCGATTCTGCCGATCGCCGTCTGCATCGCCCTCGCCGCCTCGCTGGTCATCGCCTTCACCGCCAACCCGACGCTGGCGGCGGCTTACATGCGGCGAGATCAGGAGCGCGCGATGGTCATCGACGACCGGGCCGAGCTCGTCGGCGACTCCGGGATCGGCGGCCGCATCCTGGTCGGCTATCGCGACTCCCTGAAATGGGCGCTCGATCACCGCGCCATCGTCCTCGGCGGAACGCTGGCGCTGTTCGTCGCGGTGGTCGCGATCTACGCCGGGTTCAACCACGGCACCGAGCTCTTTCCCGAGACCGATCCGCGCCAGATCTGGGCCTCGGTCGAGACTCCTCCCGGCACCCGCCTCGAGCAGACCGACACCATCGTGCGCGAGCTCGAGCGCCGCCTCGGCGACCTGCCCGACATCCGGGTGCGCTCGGCGGCCGCGGGTTCCGGCGCCACCGGCGACGAGTTCTCGGGCGGACGCTCCGAGGGCGGCGATCCGACCCGCGGCCGGGTGACGCTCGACCTGCTGGACATGGAGGTCCGCAGTCAGAGCTCGCTCCAGACGCTCGAAGAGGCACGGCGGCGCGTCAAGGGAATTCCCGGCGCCACCATCAACGTCGAGCGCCCGGTCGAAGGCCCGCCGGTCGGCGACCCGCTCTCGATCGAGCTCTCGGGGGCCGACTTCGCCCGCCTGGGGGAGATCGCCGAGCGCATCCAGCGCGAGATCGCCGACATCCCCGGCCTGGCGACGCTCGACAACGACTTCGATCTCGCCCGCCCCGAGGTGGTCGTGCGCGTCGACCGCGACCAGGCCGCGCGCCTGGGGCTCTCGACCGCGCTCATCGCCCGCACCCTGCGCACGGCGATCAACGGCACCGAAGCCTCGCAGTTCCGCGACGGCGAAGATGAGTGGGACATCACGGTGCGCTTCGCCCCGGGCGCGCGCTCGAGCCTCGCCGACCTGCAGCGGCTGGTCGTCGTCAACGAGGATGGCGAGCAGATCCCGCTCGAAACGGTGGCCAGGGTCGAGACCGGCGCGGCGCTGCAGTCGATCCAGCACAAGGACCGCCGCCGGGTGGTGACGATCGCCGGCAAGGTGACGACTCCGGAACTGGCGCAGCCGGTGCGGGCCGCAGCCGAGAGGCGCATCCAGGCGATCCCGGGCCTGCTGCCGCCCGGCTACGGCGTGCGCTTCGCCGGCCAGAGCCAGGACGAAGAGGAGTCGACCGCGTTCCTGTCGAAGGCGTTCCTCTACGCCCTGATCGTCGTGCTGCTGCTGATCGTCGGCCAGTTCAACTCTTATGCCGTGCCGTTCATCATCATGACCTCGGTGGTGATGTCGATGATCGGCGTGCTTCTCGGCCTGGTCCTCACCGGTACGCCGTTCGGAATCATCATGACCGGCATCGGAGTGATCTCCCTCGCCGGGGTCGTGGTGAACAACGCCATCGTGCTGCTCGACTATGCCGAACAGCAGCGAGCGCGCGGCATGGCGCGGCGGGCGGCGATTCTGGTCACCGGTATGCGCCGCCTGCGGCCGGTGCTGCTGACCGCGATCACGACCATTCTGGGCCTGGTGCCGACGGTCGTCGGCTGGGGCTTCGACTTCCGCGGCTTACACTTCCAGGCCTCCGGCGAGTCGAGCTCCTGGTGGCGGCCGATGGGCGTCGCCGTCATGTTCGGCCTCGCCTTCGCGACCTTCCTGACCCTGATCCTGGTGCCGGTGCTCTACGACCTGCTGCTCGAGTGGCGCGAGCGGCGTGCGCGAGGATCAGCGGCTCTCGACCTCGAGGCGACGGCGCCCGGAACCTGACGGCGGGCCGGTGCCGTCCCTGCTCCGGTAGAGCGCCGGCGGTCCGGAAACGGACTGGAGCCCATTGCCCGGGCGCGGGAGTATGATCGCGCCCAATTCACTTGCTGGACGGCCGTTGGTCCTCTTCGAGAGCTGCCGCGTGGGCAGCCTGCGCGGTGGAATGCGACGGCCGTGGTTCGTCGCACCAGGGAAAGGGAGGGCACGATGCGCAAGCGCTGCACGCTGGTTTCGTTCTCCGCTTTGCTGTTGCTTCTCGCCGACGCCGGGATGGCGCAGCACGCCATGGGAGCGGCATCGGACGCCGACATCATCGCCAGCGCGATGAAGGCGGCGCCGGCCGCCATCGCCAAGAACGCCGCGGTCATCGACGTCGGCGCCGACGGCAAGATCCGGGTCGTGCGGCCGGGTACGAACGGATTCACCTGCATGGGAGACAACCCGGCGACCCCGGGCCCCGACCCGATGTGCGGCGACGCCAACGCCATGGAGTGGGTCAACGCCTGGATCGGCCACCAGCCGCCGCCGGCCGGCAAGGTCGGCTTCATGTACATGCTGGCCGGCGGTACCGACGCCAGCAATACCGATCCTTATGCGACAAAACCCGGCGCCACCAATCACTGGGTCAAGACCGGGCCGCACGTGATGATCGCCGTGAGCGACACCGGCGTCGGCATGGACCGGGCCACGCAGGCGCGGATCTTCGAGCCCTTCTTCACCACCAAGGAGCAG
>JBGARM010000306.1:0-4187 GCA_044230215.1 Thermoanaerobaculia bacterium
TGTTCACCAATCTCGAGCACGCGGCAGGCAGCGACCCGGTGGGGCTGGCGATCGGCGTGGCCGGGCTGCTCGATCCGGCGTTCTCGCTCGCGGCGCTCGCGGCGCTGCCCGGCGCCGGCACGGATAGCGCGCTTCGCGCGCGGTTGCGCGCCGACTACGAGGCCTTCCTCACCGGCAGGCCCGACCTCGAGCGCTACGCGCCGGCGATCGCCCTGCCGGTCTGGGAGGGCGCCCCGGGTCTCGCCGGGCGGATTCCGCGGCTGGGCGCCCTGCAGCAGTTCGAGGTCCTGCGCGACGGTCCGCTCGACGGCGAGCGCACCCTGCTATGCCGGGCGCAGCACGCCCGGGGCACGATCTACTGGCGGGCGAGTCTGGACGCCACCGGCGAGCGCATTACCCGCCTGGTCTGGTGGCACGTCTAGGCGCGCCGCCGATCAGGAGACGGCGAGCCCTTCGAGGAGGTGCCGGGCGTAGCTCACCGCCTCCGGGTGAACCGAATGCGGAAAGCCCGGATAGCGCCGCAGCGTGACCTCGGCGTTCTGGCGAGCGAAGGCTGCCGCGCTCTCCGCGACCCGCGGCCACGGAATGTGCGGATCGGTATCGCCGCAGCCGAGATAGACCGGCGTGCGCGCGAGATCGCCGGGGTCGGCGAACGCCATCCCTTGCGGGCCGATGCGGCCGCCGACCGCTGCGACCAGTCCGCCCCAGCGCCGCGGATTCCGCGCCACGTATTCGCTCGCCAGGCAGGCGCCTTGCGAGAAGCCGAGCCAGACGATGCGCTCGTCGGGAATGCCGGCCGCGGCGAGATCCGCGCGCAGACCGGCGAGCTTGGCGAGCGCCGAAGAGAGCCACGGCTCGTTCGCCGCCAGCGGGGCGAGGAAGCGCTGCGGATACCAGGTGTGCTCGGCCGCCTGCGGCGCGACAAAGACGACCCCCGGGCGGGAGAGCGGCCCCGAGAAGCCGAGGATGTCGTCGGCCGAAGCGCCGCGCCCGTGCACCAGGACCACCGCAGCCCGCGCTTCGGCGAGCGGCGCGCCGGCGACGAGCACCGGCGTTTCCGCGTGCGGGTCGGCGAGGCTCACGGGACGAGTCCGGGCGACGAAACGGGCGGCGTCAGGGCCGGCAGAGCGGCGGTGATCGCCGGGCGCTGCGGCTCGAGCCAGGGCGGCAGCACCAGCGTCTCGCCGAGGCGCTCCGGCGCCTCATCGACGGCGAAGCCCGGACCGTCGGTCGCGAGCTCGAAGAGCACCCCGCCCGGTTCCTTGAAGTAGACCGACTTGAACCAGAAGCGGTCGATGACCGGGGTGGGGTGCGGCCCCGACTCGGCGATGGCGGCGCGCAGGGCAAGCTCGTGCGCCTCGTCATCGACCCGCCAGGCGAGATGGTGAATGGCGCCGGTGCCCCACATCCCACGCTGGGTGTCGGGCCGCTCAGCGAGGTCGAGCCGGGTCCCCGAGGGAGCGCCGCTGCCCGTTCCACCGCGCGGAACGCCCCATCGCACCCAGCCGTTTTCTTCGCCCAGTCGCGAGAGGCCCATCGGCGCCGCGAGCAGCGCTTCGGTCGGCCCCAGCTGACGCAGCCAGAGGCGGGCGCCATCGAGGCCACGGATCTGGTGCGCGACCGGCACCGGTCCTTCCTCCCAGGGGGTGAACGGACGCGCGGCGGCGCTGGCGCTCGCGACGAGCGCGACACTGAGGCCGTGCGGATCGACGAAGGGGAGGACGCGATCGCCGAAGCGGGTTTCGGCCGCGCCGACCGGCGTTCCGTAGCGCTCCAGCCGCGCACTCCAGAAATCGAGACTGTCCGGCGGAACGGCGAGCGCCACCTCGGTGGCGAGGCCGTGCCCGCGCCGCGACGGTGCCATCTGCGCCCAGGGGAAAAAGGTCAGATCGGTCCCCGGCCGCCCTTCGGCGTCGGCGTAGAAGAGATGGTAGGTCCCGGGATCGTCCTGGTTGACGCTCTTCTTGACCAGCTTCATGCCGAGCACTCCGGCGTAGAAGTCGAGATTCTTCTGCGCCGGTCCGGCGATCGCCGTGACGTGGTGCAATCCACTTGTTCCCTGCCCTGCGAGCTCCTGAGACATGGTGCCCTCTTGGCTGGTGTCCCGGGACGACGTCCATCGTCGCTCCGACGTTCAGCAGCCTATCAAACATTGACTAGTCAAGCATTATTCCCTCACCCCGTCGAAGTCCTCGAGGCGACGCGGCGAGGGCCGGTCTCGCCCAAACGCACGAACGGGGAAGCGTTTCCGCTTCCCCGTTCCAGGGAGTGAGACTCGTCAGCCTTCGTCACCTGGCCACAGCACTCACGCTGTCCGGCTTCGACGTGGGACCGTCAAGGTCCGGGCTTCGCATCGGTCGCAGGCGGCGACTCGCGAAGCGGGGTCGTCAAGCGGAACGCACGGAGCCCCGTGCCGCGCCCCCGAAACCGTCGACCCTCGCGGCCGTGGGATTCGGGGTTCCTCGTCTGTCCGGTGGCGTCATTCCGTTGCCTCCTTGAACCGTTTCCGGCTGCCTGCGATCGCTTCCGCCTTTCGGTCGGTCCGACCTTCACTTCATGAAGTGAAGCGATAGTGCGCCCCGCCCGCTGGCGTGTCAAGAGGCGGTTTCAAACGGCAAAGCTTCAAGCAGATTGCGTGCCGGAGGAACCGGACATCGCCGCAGCGAGCCTTTCCTCCGCCCCGCCGGTCGGATAGCCTTGCGCCCGCTGAGGAGAACTCCCGATGACCCTGACGCTGCCCGTGAAGCCGCTCGAGTTCGGCACCCCGACCGCTCCCCACCAGGGCCTGGGAGAGATGGTCTCGGCGCTCGTCGGCTCCGAGATCCTGCGCATCGCCGGCGAGGTCCGGGCCCTGGCGGAAAAGGGCCAGCCGGTGCTCAACCTGACGGTCGGCGACTTTGCGCCGAAGCAGTTCCGTATTCCGCGCGAGCTCGAGCAGGCGATCGCCCGGGCGCTCGCCGCGGGTCAGACCAACTATCCGCCGTCGGACGGGGTTCCGGAACTGAAGCGCGCGGTGGCCGATTTCTACCGCGAAGCGCTCGCTCTCGACTATCCGCAAGACGGCATCCTCATCGCCGGCGGCGCGCGGCCGCTCATCTATGCGCTGTTTCGCGCGGTGCTCGATCCGGGCGAAAAGGTGGTCTACCCGGTGCCGTCGTGGAACAACAACCACTATTGCCATCTCGCGGCAGCGCAGGGGATCGCGGTCGAAACCTCGGCCGAGACCGGCTTCCAGCCCACCGCCGAGTGCCTCGCGCCGCACCTCGCCGACGCCCGCCTGCTGGCGCTCAACAGCCCGCTCAATCCGGCCGGCACCGGCTTCGCGCGTGAACAGCTGCGGGCGATCGCCCAGTTGGTGGTCGACGAGAACCGCCGGCGCGGTCCGGGAGCGAAGCCGCTGTTCCTGTTTTACGACCAGATCTACTGGCTGCTGGCTGCCGACTCGGCGCCGCACACCACGCCGGTCGAGCTCGTGCCGGAGGTGGCGCCCTATACGCTGATGATCGACGGCATCAGCAAGGCGTTCGCCGCCACCGGGCTGCGGGTCGGCTGGGCCGTGGGACCGCCGTTCCTGATCTCGCGCATGAAGGACTTCCTCGGCCACGTCGGCGCCTGGGCGCCGCGCCCGGAGCAGATCGCCACGGCCGAGCTCTTCGCCGACCCGGCGCTCGTGCACGCGCTCTCCGGCGCCATCCGCGAAGGCATCAACGTGCGGCTCGCGGCGCTCGACCGCGGCCTCACGCGCCTCGCCGCCAAGGGCTACCCGGTGAAGCATCTGCCGCCGACCGGTGCGCTCTACCTGTCGGTGCACTTCGACCTCATCCGGAAGGGCGGACAGTTCGAGAACAACCGCGCGGTGCGCCAGTACCTGCTCGAGAAGGCCGGCTTCGCGGTCGTGCCGTTCCACGCCTTCGGCACGCGCGACGACAACGGCTGGTTCCGGCTCTCGGTCGGCGCCGTCGGCATCGACGAAATCGCCCCGGCGATCGACCGCGTCGAAGCGGCGCTCGCCGCCTGCCTCGCCTGATTCGGCTCTCGTAGCGCAAAGTTAGCTTCGCGGTCGTCCAGCGACGGGGCTGAACTCCACCTGCTTCGCGGCCGTCCGGCGACGGCGTCGCGAAAAGACCTTCGGTGCTCGGTCGGGACCCCGGGTATCGGATTTCTTTTCTTGCGGGCGGGGCCCCCCG
>JBGARM010000307.1:0-4170 GCA_044230215.1 Thermoanaerobaculia bacterium
GCGTGGCGTGGTTGGCATAGCCGATGAGCTTCGCGCGCTCGCCGCGCAGCATCAGGATCTCGGTGATGATCTTGTTGTTGTCGTGCTTGTCGCCGTTGTCGCCGCGGCTGTAGTAGGTGCGCCAGACCTTTTCGCGCAGATCGCGGCGGTCGGAATAGGTCAGGAACGGCTCCATCGACGAGCGGGTGTTGAGCACCGCCCACTTGCCGTGATGGCCGCGCGACTCGGCGGCGGCGCTCGCCGCGGCGCGCAGGGAGGGCGGCAGGCCCGCGAGGTCGGCCTCGTTGTCGAGCACCAGCACGTAGTCCGTCTCGTCCGCCAGCACGTTCTGGCTGAACTCGGTGAACAGCGACGCCAGGCGCTGGTTGATCTCCGACAGCCGCTTCTTGGCCGGCGCGTCGAGCTTGGCGCCGGCGCGCACGAAGTTGGTGTAGTCGAGCCAGACCAGCCGCTGCTGCTCGGGGGTGAGGCCCGAGCTCTCGCGCTGCTCGTAGACCGCGGCGATGCGGGCGAAGAGCTTCTCGTTCTGGGTGATCTGGTCGGCGAAGGCCGCCAGCTTCGGCGCCATTTCGAGCTCGACCGCCTGCACCTCGGGGGTGCTCATCGTGCCGGCGAAAACCTCGAAGATCGTGTTGACGCGGTCGAGGGTGCGACCGGCGCCCTCCAGGGCGGCGATCGTGTTGGCGAAGGTCGCCGGCTCGGGGTTGCTGGCGATCCGGTCGACCTCGGCGAGCTGCTCGGCCATCGCCGCTTCGAGGGCCGGCTGGAACTGCTCGGCCTTCACCGCCGCGAACGGCGGCACCCCGCCATAGGGACCACTCCAGGGGGCCAGCAGCGGATTGACGGCGGTTTCGGCGGCCATCGCCGTTCCGGCGGCGCTCGTCGCGAGAAGGGTTGCGAGACCGAGTCCGGTCAGCAGGGGATTGGACATGTCTTCCGTCTCCATATTCTCCATCGATCCGATCGGGAGGGACGCCAGCCGGCGGCGGCGAAGGAGGTCTATCTTAGGACAGCTGGCGGGGCCGGGACGACCGCCCCGCCGGGTAGCTCAGGCGAGCTTGGCCTCGAGCTCCGCCCAGCGGGCGTAGAGCCGCTCCACCTCGGTCTGGGCGGCGGCGAGCGCTGCGAAGCGCTCGTGCAGCAGCGCCGCTTCGGTGGCGATCGCCGGATCTTCGGCCGCCCGCTGGCATTGCTCCAGCGCGGCCTCGGCGGCGAAGATCGTTGCCTCCATGCCGTCCCACTCGCGCTGTTCCTTGTAGGAGAGCCGTTTCGCCGCCGGCTTGCCGCCGGTCGATCCACTCCCTCGCCCGCCCGCCGGTCCGATCCCGGGGCGGTTTCCGCCGGCAGCCGTCGCCGCCCGCGCGGCGCTCTCCTTGTTGCGGATCGCGGGCTGGCTTCCGCCGAGCTCGGCTTGATGCTTGGCGCGCCGCGCTTCCTCCCACTGACCGCTGTCGGTGTAGTGCTGGGCGCGGCCGTCCTCGATCGCCAGGATGCCGCTCGAAACCCGGTCCAGCAGGTAGCGGTCGTGGGTAACCAGGACGAGTGCCCCGGGGAACTCGAGCAGGCTCTCCTCGAGCACCTCGAGGGTCGCGATGTCGAGGTCGTTGGTCGGTTCGTCGAGGATCAGCAGGTCGGCCGGCTGCAGCATGAGCCGGGCGACGAGAATGCGCGCCTGCTCGCCGCCCGAGAGACTGCCCACCGGCGTGTCGAGCTGCTCGGTGCGGAAGAGGAAGCGCTTCGCCCAGGCGGCGACGTGCACCACCTCGCCGAGGTGGATCACCGAGTCGCTGTCCGGCGCGAGCGCGCGGCGCAACGTCAGCTTCCGGTCGAGGGTCTCGCGGCCCTGCTCGAAGCGGACGATCTTCAGGAACGGCGCGCGCTCGATCTCGCCGGCGTCGGGGGTGAGCGTACCGTCGAGCAGCGACAGCAGCGTCGTCTTGCCGCTGCCGTTGAGGCCGAGGAGCCCCAGCCGGGTGCCCGGACCGAGCAGCAGGTCGACGCCGGAGAAGATGGTGCGGCCGTCGAACGACTTGGCGATCCCCTTGGCCTCGAGCAGCCGCTTCGTCCCGCGGCCCGAGGCCTTGAAGTCGATGCCGGCCTTGGCGCCGCCGGCGCGGCCGCGCACCTCGGCGAGCTCGCCCAGAAGGTCGTTGGCGCGGTCGATGCGGGCTTTCGATTTCGTCGTCCGCGCCTTCGGGCCGCGGCGCAGCCAGTCGACCTCGATCCGCGCCCGGTTGGCGAGCGCCTCCTCGTAGTCCTTCTGGTTCTTGAGCACCTCGTCGCGCTTGACCAGGAGATCGCTGTAGGTGCCGTCGACGGAGAGGATCCCCTCCGGATAGACGCGGTCGAGCTCGAGCATCCGGCGGGAGACGTTCTCGAGGAAGTAGCGGTCGTGGGAGACGACGACGAACGCCTGCGCCGCCTCGACCAGGAGCTCCTCGAGCTCGAGGATCCCCTCGAGGTCGAGGTGGTTGGTCGGCTCGTCGAGGAGCAGCAGGTCGGGCTCGCGGGCGACCTCGCAGGCGATGGCGAGACGCTTCTTCCAGCCGCCGGAGAGGGCGCCGACCGGCAGGTCACGCTCGCTGCGGTCGCGAAATCCCAGGCGTCCGAGGGTGCGCGCGGCGCGCGCCTCCTTTTCGTATTCCTCGAGCGGCTCGCCGGCGAGCGCCTGGATGACCACCTCCTCGGCGGTCGCCTCGGCCGGAAAGCGCGTGTCCTGCTCGACGTAACCGACCCGGACGCCCTTGCGCAGCGACAGCTGCCCGTGGTCGGGCTCGAGGCGCCCGGCGAGGATGCGCAGGAGGGTGGACTTGCCGGAGCCGTTGGGGCCGATGAGCCCAACCCGGTCCCCCTGGAAGAGGCCGAAGGAAAGATCCTTGAACAGCGGGCGGGCGCCGAACTGGTGCGACACCCCCTCGCAGGAGAGCAGCAGCGGGCGGGAGGAGGAACCGACGGTCACACAGCATTATCTCGCGAATCGTCCGGCTGCGCGACTCGCCTGTTACGCTTCGCGGATGCCGCACGTCGGCCTGCTGCCGCTGCTCGCTTCGCACTTGGGCGACGTCGGGAGATACCCGCGCTACCTCTGGCGCCTCTGGCGGCGGCCTGACCAGGTCCGCCTGCGCGGTGTCCAGTTCCAGCTCGACGCCGAGACCAGCCCGACCCTGCGCCGGCTCCTCTACTCCGAGCGCTACGAGCGCAGCGAGAGCCGCTGCACGTTGGTCGCACTCGCGCCCGACGACGTCGTGCTCGAGGTGGGCGCGGGACTCGGCTATCTGTCCACGATCTGTGCCCTCAAGCTCGGCTCGGAGCGGGTGCACACTTACGAAGCCGACCCGAGCCTCATCCCGGGCATCCGCCGCCACCATGCCAGGAACGGCGTCGCGCCCGAGGTCCACAACGCCATGCTGGCCGAGCACACCGGCAGCGCGCCGTTCTTCGTCGCGGCGCATTTCTTCTCCTCGTCGGCGACGGCGCCGCACCCTGAAACCCCCGGCCTCGAGGTGCCGACGCTCGACGTCCGCGCCGAGTTCGCGCGCATCCGCCCGACCTTCGTGCTGATGGACATCGAGGGCGGCGAGGGCGAGCTCGTCCCGCTCATCGACTGGAGCGGCGTCCGGAAGCTGGCGATCGAGCTCCATCCCGAGCTCCTCGGGCCGGAGGGGATGCAGGCGATCCTCGCCACCCTCGCCAACGCCGGCTTCGCCGAGAGCCGCCTCCTCTCCGGCAAGCGCAAGCGGTTCTTCTACAAGCCGCCAGGCAGCGGTTAGTCCCCGGAGCGCAGTCGGTCCGCCACCCGCCGGTACGCCTCGCGGAAGGGAATCCCCTCCGCGACGACCATCCGGTTGGCCTCCTCGGCCGCGAAAAGCTCGGAGGGTAGCTCACCCGCCGCCGGCAGGAAGCGCAGCCGCGGCAGAGTGGCGGCGAGCAGCGCGGTCGTCGCGCGCGCGAGGTCGCAGGCCCGGAACAGCGGCGCCTTGAGCAACTGCAGGTCGCGATGGTAACCGGAGGGGAGCTTGGCGGGGATCGTGAGCGCTTCGATCAGCAGGCCGAGCGTCGTGGCGCCTCTTCCGCGCACGAGCTCGAAGAGATCGGGGTTGCGCTTCTGCGGCAAGATGCTGGATCCCGTGGCGAGACGGGCAGGGCGGACGAGGTACCCCTACACGTCCG
>JBGARM010000308.1:0-4168 GCA_044230215.1 Thermoanaerobaculia bacterium
ATGGCCTTTCGACGCTCGACCTTCGCCCGCTACGGCGATTTTCTCGAGCAGCTCGGCCGCCGGGGCGAGTCGCTGCGCTCATGCGAGGAGATCGAATACTGCCTGCGGCTCGAGCGCGGCGGCGAGGAGACTCTCTACCTGCCAGCCGCCCGGGTACGCCACCATGTAGCGACGCTGCGACTCTCCGCGGCCTGGATGGGGGCGCGCTTCGCGGCGCAGGGTTTCTCCGAGGCGATCCTGGATTGGCGCCACGCCGGCGCGCACGGTCTGCGCGCCGGGCTCGATCGCGTGGCGCGCCTGCAGGCCGACCCGGCAGGAGACGTCATGGCGAGGTCGCTCTGCCAGACCCGCCGGGGCTATCGCCGCGGCGCCCTTTATGCACTGTTCTGCGTCGCCCGCTACCAGCCGCCGGGGGAGATCGTCCTCGCGCCGTTCAGTCCCGCCACGTGACCGGGGGCGGCGCCGCGTCCGCAGCCCGTTCGCTCACAGCGAAACCTGGCGCGACCAGCGGTTTCCCCAGTAGAGCGCCAGCGGACGCAGCCAGGGAAAGAGCCGCTCGGCGGAAGAGGTCAGCTCGCCGTTGCGCAGGCCCTCCAACCAGCGCCGGGAGGTTTCGATGTGGCCGAGGTCGCGGGCCATCTGCGCTGCCCGGTAGCGCACCCCCAGCAGGCGCCAGCCGAATCCTTCGCTCGCCACGCGCCGCCAGAGAGTCGAGAGGTCGTAGGTGTGGGAGTGAAACACCGCCGCCTCCGGCAGATCGGCGATCTCGAGACCGCGCTCCGCAGCTGCGGCCTGCCATTTCTTGTCTTCGAGGATCGGCGCCCAGCCGAACGGCAGCTTCTCCCAGACCTCGCGACGCAGCGCCGCATTGACGGTCGAGAAACCGATTCCGCCGTGGCCGGCGATCCAGCCCTCCGACTCGCTGGTGAAGTAGAAGCGCGGGCCGCAGGAGTGCCAGAAGAAGACCTCTTCGGGTTCGGGCACCTCGCGGATGCCGCCCTGCACCGCGGCGTACCGCCCTGGCCGCAGGAGCGGCGCCGTGATCCGGTGGAGCCACAGGCGATCGGCCGGCACCGCATCCTGATTGAGGAAGACCAGGACCCTGCCGCGCGCGAGACGCGCCCCGTGGTCGCGGGTCAGCCCGTGGTTGAAGCTCGCGGCCGGAATCGACTCGATGCGCACCGGAAACGCCCGCATCCGCGCCAGGTCTTCCGCGCCCGAGGCGGAATCGACGCACAGGACTTCGAAGGCGACGTCGATCTGCTGGCGGAAGATTTCCTGCAGGGCGAGACCCAGGCGCGGGCCACCGTTGCGCGTCGGCAGGATCACCGAAACCGCGACCTCTTCGGACCTTGCCACCGGCGCCGTCGCCGCCGGAGCAGGCGGAGCCTTCAGCCGGCCCGAAGCGGCCGAAGGCAGGCCCGCCGCCGCGATGCCTGCGCTCGCCGGCGCGACGAGCAGCTCTTCCCAGGCCGCCATCAGCCGCCCCGCGCAGCAGGACCAGTCGTAGCGCTCCTCGGCGAGGCGCCGCGCGGCGCCGCCCAGACTCCGGCAGAGCTCCGGATCGGCCAGCAGGCGGGCGGTCGCCTGCGCCAGCTCCACGGCCGACTCGGCGCACAGCAGGTGCTCGCCGTCACGCACCGCGAGCCCCTCGGCGGCGAGCTGGGTGCCGACCACCGGCAAGGCGCTGGCGAACGCCTCGAGAAGCTTGAGGCGAGTGCCGGAACCGGCCCGAATCGGCGCCAACAGAACTCGCGCTCCGCGATAGAAGGGAGCGGTATCGGGCACCGTGCCGAAGACCTCGACCCCGTCCCGCCCGTGGCGGGCGGTGACCTCCGGCGGCGGATGAGCGCCGACGATGGCCAGACGCACCTTGGGCCGCAACCGGCGCAGCCGCGGCCAGATCTCCGCCAGCAGCCACTCGATCGCATCGCGATTCGGCGAGTGTCCGAAGGAGCCGACGAACAGGACATCCCAGCTCGCCGCCTCGCCGGCCGGACGCGGTTCGAAGCGCGCGCAGTCGACGCCGTTGTCGACCACTCGCAGGCGTCTTTCGCCATCGTGGAGATAGCGCCCGAGAATCTCGCCGTCGGCGGCCGACATCACGTGCACCTGATCGCACGCCTCCGCCGAGCGGATCTCGTAGCGCAGCAGGCGGCGGTAGCCGGCGGGATCGGACCACAGCAGCCGGTCGACGGCGAAGCGCCTCGCGAAGCCGAGCGCCCGCCGGCGCGCCGCGGTGACGAACGACAGGTCGAGCTCGGTGAGAATCACCTTGCGGCCGGGAAACAGGCCGGCGAACTGTCCCATCTCGGTGTGCTCGAGCTGCACGATGCGTGCGTCGACGGTTTCGGCGAGGTCGCGCAGACGGCGGCGCGCGGCCTCGAAGGCGAAGTACTCGGCACCGCGGGGCAGCAGGCTCCAGGGCTTCGCCGGCGGCGCGTCTTCGCGGCGCAGGAAGTGCACCGAGCGGCAGAATGGCTCGAGCGCATCCCGCTGGGAGGCGTCGTCGCGAGTGGTGGAGAAGATCGCGAGATGCAGGTCGAAGTCCGCCGCCACGCCGCGCAACAGGTTCCAGATCCGCACGCTGCCGCCGGAGACCGGGGGATAGAGCGGATAGGGTGATACGACCAGTACGCTCGGCCGCGGCCGGCGAGGCGACGGCCGGGTCACGACCGGCTCCGGCGCCGGGAGCCGCGGCGCCTGCAGGGCAGCGCTCGCCGCCGCCCGCTTGGCCCGGCGCTCGTAGCGCCAGGCCTCGAGCAGCACCCGCAGCCGCACGCCGACCGCGTAGAGCCTGTCGAGGCTCGGGGCAGGTTCCTCTGCCGCCCCTGCCGGCAGCGGATCGGCCCGCTCGTCGGCGGCCGCCGCGCGGGCGGCAGACTCATCGTCGGGGGCGGACGGCGCCGAAGCCAGCGCGGCCAGCTGCTGGCGCGGATGATCCAGGCTCGGAGCCTCCTCCGCAGCGGCGAGCTCGAGCGTCGCCGGAACTTGCAGGCGGTACGACGCCGTCAGAGCCGCGGAACCCGGAGCGCTGTGCGTGGTCGCCAGGGTCCGGGCAGGGGCGGCCGTGGGCTGGGGGAGTCCCGCCGTTCCCGCTGCGAGCGCTCTCCGGGTGGCCTCCAGATAAGCCCTGCCGAGCACGTTGTCGGGTTCGAGGTACGCCCCTTCGGCCCATTCGTTCCAGGCGTTGACGAAAACCAACTGCTCTTCGGCCGGACGGCTGGCGGTGCGCCGTACGATCTCCTGCAGCCACTCGCCATAGGCTTCGGGCGACGAGCCGTCGAGAATCACCGCCCCGGACTCGCGGCGTGGCGAGTTGTCCCAGCCCGGCGTGACGCAGCGGAACCAGCCGTCGGGCGGCTCCTCGTGCGCCAACGACCGGCGCACGACCTCGCGATAGTCGAAGATCCTGTCGCCCCCACGGCGACCTCGCCTCGCGCGCCACGGCCGCGAACGACGCAGCGGCTCGCCGAGCTCGAGCCAGTCCGGCGCAAACTCGACGGCGGCATCGAACCCGAGCTCGCTCAACGGAACCCGGCGTTCCCGCCAGGGATCGCTCTCCACCCGGCACAGGTAGGGCTCCGCCGACCCGGTCCGCGCCGCCTCGGCGCGCAAGATCTCCGCGGTGCGGCTGGCATTCGGCAAGGCCGAGGCGCGGTAGACGAGCAGCAGCGGCCGCCCGTCCACCCGCAAGTAGCGCGGGTCGGCGAAGACCGACGCGAGATAGCGTGCATGCTCGCGATCGTCCTCTTCCGAATACTCCTGCGCCACCAGGATCTCGCCGTCGCGATCCGACCACCGCCGGGTCCACGGTTCATTGGCCCAGCACAGGCAGAACGGAAAGTCCGGCTCGCCAGAAGCCAGCACCTCCGCGAACGGCCGCTCCAGCAGGCGCCGGCCCTTGAACCAGTAGTGGTAGTAGCAGAAGGCCGAGACGCCGTGCGCGCGCGCCAGGTCGGCCTGCGCCGCGCGGGTCTCGGGCAGGCGAAGATCGTAGAACCCGAGCTCGCCCGGCAGACGGGGCTGACGGTGGCCGACGAACCGCGGACGCGCGGCGGCGACGTTGCGCCACTCGGTGAACCCGGTCCCCCACCACTCATCGTTCTCGGGAATGGGATGGAACTGCGGCAGGTAGAAGGCGATGAGCTTCATCCCGCTTCGCTCC
>JBGARM010000309.1:0-4127 GCA_044230215.1 Thermoanaerobaculia bacterium
GGATGGAGCTGCAGCTCGAACCGGCCAACCTCGAGGCCATCATCGAGAGCGCCCTGGCGATGATGGAGGGCTACGGCTCGACACGCGGCGTGCATCTCAAGGCGAGCTTCGGCGGCCAAACGCCGGCGATCGTCGTCGACGTCGCGAAGCTCCGCCAGGCGATCCTCAACCTGCTCTCCAACGCGATCAAATTCTCGGGCAAGGGCTGCGAAGTCGAGGTCCGCACGCGATTCCTGCCGGCGAGCGCCGGCAGCCTGGGCGTCGACGGCTACGAGATCGTCGTCGCCGACCAGGGGCCGGGAATCGAGCCCGCCGACCAGGAACGCATCTTCGAGCCGTTCCTCCAGCTGGCGACGCGCGGCGAGGCGGTCCCGGGCACCGGGCTCGGTCTGGCGATCGCGCGCCAGTTCACCGCTCTCCTGGGCGGCATTCTCGAAGTGGAGTCGGCGGTGGGCGAAGGGGCCGCCTTCCGCATTCTGCTGCCGGTGGATGCGACGCTGCGCGCCCAGGGAAACCGCGAGTCGGCGCCGCGGCGCGAGCCCGCCTCGGGGGATCGGCCGCGGGTGGTGGTGCTCGAGCCGGACCGCGGACGGTTCACGATGGTTGCGGGCGATCTCGAACGCCAGGGCTTTCTCGCCGTGCGCGCTCCCGACAGCGAAGAAGGCCGTCGGATGGTGCGTGAGTTACGCCCGGCGGTGGTCGCGGTCGACGTCTTCCCGGCCCGCCTCGAGGCCTGGACGAACCTGCTCGCCCTCGAGCCCGATCTGTCGCGAGCGGGAACTCCGCTGGTGCTCTTCGCCTTCGCCTCGGGCAGCGAACGCGGCGTGGCGGCGAGCTTCGAGCGACTCCTGCTCGCGCCGGCCTCCGGCGGCGAGCTCGTCGCGGCGCTGCGGCTGGCGGCGGCGGAGAGCCGGCGGCAGTCCACCTCGGGCCGGGTCGCGCCCGCCGGACGGCGCCAGGTCTGGCTCGCTTCGGGCGAGCGCAACGCCCCGGCCGAGCTCGATATGGAGCTCCTCGAGGCCGGCTTCACGCCGCATCGCCCGGCGACCCAGAGCCGTGCGCAGGCCCAGGCTGCCAGTGGCGGATTCGACACGATTGTCGTCGATCTGGCGGACCGTCACGCCGGCGGGTTCGAGCTGGCGGTCGAGCTGCAGGCCGGCCGCGCCGGCGAGCTCGCCTGGGTTGCCCTGGTGCCCGGCGAGCTCACCTCGAGCGAGCGCAAGCGGCTCGTCGAGTATGTCGAAGGTGCTGCCGGTTCGGCCGGTTCGGCGGTCGCGGCGGCAGCGATGCGCGTCACCCAGGGTGCGGCAGGGGCAGAGCGCGCGCCGCGCGACGAGCGCTGATCAGAAATAGAACGCCAGGTTGATGAGGGTGGGCGCGACGGCGGCCGCCGCCAGCCCCAGGGGCGAAATGCCCGCCTCGAAGTGGCGCCCGAGCACCGCCTGGCCGGCCGGATTCGGGGCGTTGGCCACCACGGTCAACCCGCCGCCAGCGACCGCGCCAGCGACGACCGCGATGCGGCTGGCATCCGACAACGAGGGGACGAGCGAGGCGAGGTAGGTGATCGCCGCATTGTCGTTGACCGCGGTGAGCGCGGCGCTGCCGGCGAGCAGGGACCGGGGCTCGAGATTGGCCAGGAGCGGTCCGACCCACCATGCCTGGAGCGAGCCGTGGAGCACGAGGCCGGCTAGAAAGCAGCCGACCAGAAGCGGGGATCGCAGGTCGAGCTCCGACTGGTGGGGGGCGGTCGCCTCGCGGAAGACGAGAAAGAAGAGCAGGCCGCCGACGAACAGAGGCGGCGTGTGTGCCGTCACGACCGTCCAGGCGAGCAGCCCCAGGTGGACGAGGACGATCCAGGCCGGAACGGGCTCGGCGATGTCCACCGCCGCCGGACGCGCCGCCGAGCGGGACGCCAGATCGCGGAACTCGCGGCGGAACCAGAGTGCGTAGAGCAGGTTCGCCAAGACGATGGCGAGGCCCGCCTTCCAGCCGAAATGGCCCAGCATGAAGCCGGTCGTCCACCCCCACTTGCCGGCGACCATCAGCACGGGCGGAGCGGCGAAGTGGGTCAGCGTCCCGCCGACCGAGACGTTGACGAAGAGCAGGCCGAGCGTGGCGTAGCGCAGGTTTCGGCTCGGCCCGAGGTCGTAGAACATGCGCGACAGCAGGAGCGCCGAGATCACCATGGCGGCGGGTTCGGTGATCAGCGAGCCGAAAAGCGGACCGGCAGTCAGGATGGCGAGCCACCAGGCGAGCGGCGTGCGCCCGCCGGCACCGGCCAGCAGGCCGATGCCTCGTTCCGCCACCTGGAGCACCGGGCGCGAGGCGGCGATGGTGAGGATCACCACCACGAACATCGGCTCGGCGAACTGCACCAGGTGGCCGACAAAGTACTCGGCGGTCGCGAATCCGCGGCTCCAGATGATGGCCACGAGCAGCGGCACGCCCCAGATCAGGAAGACCGCTTCGATCTCACCGAGCAGGTGGAGCATCTCGACGTGAAAACGCTTCGTGCCGTCGCCGTGCCCGGCCGACTCGGCCCCGCCCTTCTCCAGCCGCCGCGCCAAAGCGAGGATCCTCGGCGCCAGGAAGGTGTGGACGAGCGCCAGGAAGAAGATCGCCGTCGCGACGACCAGGAGGGGCTCGCTCGCCGCCCGCCGGGCGAGGATCTCGAAGACTCCGAGGCCGGCCTCGCCGGAATAGGCGTCGAGTGGCGGGGGAAAGGCGCCCGGAACGGGGAGGTCGGCCATGGCGCGATTCTCGCACGACGAAAACCGTATGATGACGGCAATGACGCGAGCGCGACGGTCTCCGGCCTGTCGGACCCTCCGGCTGGCTCGAATGGCGCCGCTCCTGCTGGGCGCGCTGTTGTGGCTCATGCCCGCGGCGGCGCCGGCGCAGGAGACCCTCCGCTACCGCTGGAAGATCGAGGGCTTCTTCGGCGCGCTCGCCGGGCTCTTCTTCCCCAGCCACGGCGATGCCAGCCTGATCGCGACCACTCTCGCCAGCGGCAATCTGCAAAGCTCCCTGCTCATCACTTCGGACGAGGTCAAGGAGCCGAGCTTCTTCCGCTACGAGGCCGAGATCGATCCCGCCAACGGCCGCACGGTTGCGGCCCGCTCCAGCCAGCTCTGGCAGGGCAAGCGCAAGGACAAGTCGAGCCCGATCGTCGATCCGACGACCGTCGACGTCGCCTCGGCCATCCACCTGTTGCGCCGGACCCTGCCCACGACCTCGCAGGAGATGGAGATCTGGTCCGACGGCAAGCTCTACCCCGTGCTGGTCAAACCGGGCGGTCCCGAGACGCGCAAGGTCGGCGGCAAGTCGGTGCCGACCCTGCACTTCATGATCCGACCGCTGGTCCACCCCGATCGTCGCGTCTGGAAGGGCGAGCTCGATCTCTGGTTCGCCCGCGATCCGCAGTCGACGCCGGTCGAGATGCTCGTCGCCCGCTCGCCGGCGCGGCTGCGCCTCGAGCTCGTCCCGCAACCGTAGTCGCAACGTCGCTCGCCCCAAGGAGGCTCGCATGTGGAATCGCAGAGAGGTGCTGCAAGGCTCGACCGTGGCGCTCGCTGGACTCGCGCTGTCCGCCCGGCTGACGGCTGACGGCCCGACGCAGACGGCTCCGGCGGCTTCCGTCGCGGCAGCTCTGTCCGGGCCGTTCGTCCTGCCGCCGCTCGCCTACGCCTACGACGCGCTCGAGCCGGCGATCGATGCCGAGACCATGCGGCTGCACCACGACAAGCATCACGCGACCTATGTGGCCAAGCTGAACGACGCTGTCGCTGCCGCCCCGGAGCTCGCCGGCAGGAGCGTCGAGGAGCTGCTGCGCGATCTCTCGCGGGTGCCAGAGGCGGTGCGCACGGCGGTGCGCAATCACGGCGGCGGCCATGCCAACCACAGCCTGTTCTGGACGTCGATGAAGCCTGGTCCGGCCGCCCCGCCGTCTGGCCGTCTGGCGGCGGCGGTCGCGGCGCAGTTCGGCTCGTTCGATGGCCTGCGCGAGCAGCTGACGAAAGCCGCCGGAGGGGTCTTCGGCAGCGGCTGGGCCTGGCTGACGCTCGACGGCGGCAAGAAGCTCGCCCTCGCCACGCTGGCCAATCAGGACTCGCCGCTTTCGTCGGGTC
>JBGARM010000030.1:0-14537 GCA_044230215.1 Thermoanaerobaculia bacterium
GTCGATCGCGCTCGCGCCGGCGGGCGAGATCAACCTCCTCGGCCTCTACGCCGACAGCCCCTTCCTGCGCGGCGGGCGCGACAAGCTGCGGATCCAGCCGAGCTTCCTCACCGCCGGCGAATTCAAGAGCGCCGGCGAGATCTTCACCGAGGTGCGCCACTCGCCCGCCGCCAAGGTGGCTCTCGACGCGCTGCTCGACAGCTTTTTCGGCCAGATCGTCGACGGTATCGCGAGCGCCAGGAAGAGCGATGCGACGACGCCTGGATCGACGCCGCGCCGCTCTCCGCCGCCGCGGCGCTCGAAAAGGGCCTCGTCGATGAGCTGGCCTATCCCGACGAGTTCCGCGCCGGGCTCGACAAGCTGGGAGACGGCGACGCCGAGAAGGTCGACTTTCTCGACTACGCCCGCCGCAGTGCCGGCCGTCTGCCGGGCGGCAAGCGGGTGGCGATCCTCTTCGCCCAGGGGGCCATCGTTCGCGGCGGCGGCGGCTCGGACCCGTTCGCGAGCGAAAACGTCCTCGGCTCCGCCGACATGGCCCGCGAGCTCCGCGACCTCGCCGACGACGACTCGGTGGTGGCGGTCGTGCTGCGCATCGACAGCCCCGGCGGTTCGGCGCTCGCCTCCGACCTGATCCTGCGCGAGGTCGAGCAGTTGCGCGAGAAGAAGCCGGTCGTCGTCTCGATGTCCGACGTCGCCGCCTCCGGCGGCTACTACATCGCCGCGCCGGCCGACGAGATCATCGCCAGCGGCAACACGATCACGGGCTCGATCGGCGTGTTCGCCGGCAAGCTCGCCACCGGCCGCTTCCAGGAGGAGCTCCTCGGTGTCACCCATGACCCCTTGCAGCGCGGCGCGAGCGCCGATCTCTATTCGACGTTGAAGCCGTTCGACGAGCGCCAGACGGCCCAACTGCGGCAGCGGGTGGACGAGATCTACGGCCGCTTCCTCGACCATGTCGCCGCCGGCCGCAAGCTCTCCCGCTCCGCCGTCGAGGCGGTCGCCGCCGGCCGTGTCTGGACGGGCGCCGACGCCCTGGCGGTCGGGCTCGTCGACGAGCTCGGCGGCCTCGACCGCGCGGTGGCCCTCGCCCGCGAAGCGGCCAAGCTTCCCGAAACCGAGAAGCTGCCAGTGGTCTTCCTGCCCAAGGCGCCGAGCTTTCTCGAGCTCTTCTCTTCGCACGGCAGCACCGGGCTCGAGGAGCGTCTCTTCGCGGTCGCCGCCGACCGCCTGGAAGCGCGCCTTCAGGCGCGCCTCGGCGTCGGTTTCTCCGCCCGCCCGCCGCGCCCGCAACTCGAGCTCGAGCTCGACGCCTCCTGGCAGGCGCTCGCCCACGGCCTATGACCCGCCGGACCGCGAGCCGCCACCTGCGATATGCTTCGCGCCTCGGCTCCGATGCCTCGCCGGGCCTCGAGAGAGATTTCCGCAAACTGTGGAAAAACTGTTGATATCCAGCCCAAGCCGTGCGTTCAGACTCTAGTCACTGGTCCCGCCTGCAGGAGCGCCTGCGTGCCATCCTCGAACCCGAGGAGTACGGCACCTGGATCGCCCCACTGACGGTGCTGAGCGAGGACGAGGCCGGCCTTGTGCTGGGGGCGCCGAACGAACGCTTCGTCCACACGCTCGAGGAGAGCTACCGCGACACTCTCGACCGCGAAGCCGGCCTCCTCTTCGACGAGTTCTTTTCGGTCACCGTGGTCGCCGGCGGCGCCGCCGTCGACCGACCGGCGAGCGACGAGCGCGTCGCCCGCGGCTCGCCGGCACCTACCGGCGACCGCCTCAACCCCAAATATCTCTTCGAGACCTTCGTCGTCGGCAGCTCCAACCAGTTCGCGCACGCCGCCGCGCGCGCCGTCGCCGAGAGTCCGGCGCACAGCTACAACCCGCTCTTCCTCTACGGCGGCGTCGGGCTCGGCAAGACCCACCTCCTGCACGCCATCGGGCATCAGATCCTCGCCCGCCGGCCGGAGCTCAAGGTGCTCTATTTCACCGCCGAGCAGTTCGTCAACCAGTTGATCAACTCTCTGCGCTTCAAGTCGATGCACTCTTTCCGCGAACGCTATCGCTCGATCGACGTCCTGCTGGTCGACGACATCCAGTTCCTGGCCAACAAGGAGCGTACCCAGGAAGAGTTCTTCCACACCTTCAACACGCTCTACACCAGCCAGCGCCAGATCATCCTGTCCTCCGACTCCTCGCCGCGCAACATCCCGGCGATCGAGGAGCGCCTGCGCTCGCGTTTCGAGTGGGGTCTGATCGCCGACATTCAGGCCCCCGACCTCGAGACCAAGGTGGCGATCCTGCGCCGCAAGGCCGACCAGGACGGCGTCGTCCTGCCCGACGATGTCGCTCTCTTCATCGCCTATCAGGTGAAGTCGAATGTCCGCGAGCTCGAGGGCATGCTCAACCGGGTCGTCGCCTTCTCGTCGCTCACCGCCAAGCCCCTGTCGCTCGAGCTCGCCAAAGAGACGCTCAAGGACATCCTGCCCGAGGAGGGCCGGCGAGCGACCGCCGCCGACATCATCAAGTTCGTCGCCCGGCACTACGGCCTCAAGGTGAGCGAGATCAAGTCGAAGTCGAACTCCAAGCAGATCGCCTTCCCGCGCCAGGTGGCGATGTTCCTCTGCAAGGAGCTGACCGAGCTCTCGTACCCAGAGATCGGCCGCCAGTTCAACGACAAACACCATTCGACCGTCATGTACTCGGTCGACAAGATCCTCAAACTGCGCGCCACTGATGCCGAGCTCGAGCGCACCCTCGACGGCATGACGCGACACCTCGCCTGAGGCCGACCGCGCTCGACCCGGAAAAGCTGCGGAAATCCGGCGGAGACGCTGTTCAATTCCTCTGGCGGCTTTTTTTCCACTCTCTTTCGCGTTCTCTCCACAGGCGGGCTTCCACAGCCGCCCGCCCGGGAGACCCAGCGCCGGCGCGGTTCCGGCGAGCTTTCCGCAGATCCGCCGGCATCTAGCTACGACTACGGCTATGTTATGTTTTCCTCTCTTAGTATCCGTCTTTAGTACGCGGAGCTTCCAGCGGAGAATCAAGCTATGGAACTACGCCTTCGGCGTGACCTCTTCCTCGCAGAACTGAGCCCGATGCAGGGAATTGTCGAGCGCCGCACGACGATTCCGGTCCTCTCGCACATCCTGCTGCGGACGGCAGGCAAGAGCCTGCAACTCGCCGCCACCGATCTCGATGTCTCGCTGACCAGTTCGGTAGCGGCCGAGGTCGAGAGCGAGGGCGCCCTCGCCGTCCAGGCCAAGAAGTTCACCGAGATCGTCCGTTCGGTCGTCGCCGACGAAGTGCGACTCAAGGTCGAGGACGAGCGCACGCTGCTCGTTCAGGCCGGCAAGGCGCGTTTTCGCATGCACGGCCTGCCGGCGGCCGATTTTCCGTCGCTGCCGACGGTCGATGGCAAGCCGAAAATGGAGGTGCCGCTCGGCAGCCTCCGCCGCCTGGTGGGAAAGATCCTCTTCGCGGTCTCGGGCGAAGACTCGCGGTTCCAGCTCTCCGGGGCGCTGCTCAAGATCAAGGCCAAGTCGATCGAGCTCGTGGCCACCGACGGCCACCGGCTGGCGCTCATCGAATCGCCGCACGAGTTCAAGGGCGCGGTCGAGGATTCGGTGCTGGTGCCGCGCAAGGCGCTGCAGGAGTTGTTGCGCATGGAGGGCGACGGTAGCGTGATCTTCCGCCGCGGCGAGCACCACCTCTCCTTCTCCGTCGGCGGGCGGGAGATGACCTGCCGGGTGCTGGAGGGGAGCTTCCCCGACTATGACCGGGTGATCTCGCGCGGCAACGACAAGAAGGCCGTCCTCGACCGGAAGCCGCTCGCCGAAGCGGTTCGCCGGGTGGCGATCATGACCGGCGAGAGGAACCGCGGCGTGCGCCTGGAGTTCGCGGGCGGCGAGCTCGCTATCGCCGCCGCCAACCCGGACCTGGGCGACGCCAGCGAGAGCCTCGGCTGCGAGGTTACCGGCGGCGACATCAAGATCGGCCTCAACCCGGACTACCTGGGGCACTTCCTGGACGCCGTCGAGACCGACAGGGTACTGCTCGAGTTGAAGGACGAGAACAGCCAGTGCGTCGGCTCGCCGCAGCCGGAAGAGGGCAAAGGGGTGGCCGGCGAGCGCTACCTCTGCGTCATCATGCCGATGCGCATCTG
This sequence comes from Thermoanaerobaculia bacterium, assembly GCA_044230215.1. GTDB lineage: Bacteria > Acidobacteriota > Thermoanaerobaculia > Multivoradales > JAGPDF01 > JAGPDF01. The sequence goes on from JBGARM010000030.1 coordinate 4,163, forward strand.
AGCACCGGGACCGCCTCGCTCCCTCACCTTCGCCGGCTCCGGTTGGCCCGCTTTCGCGCGCTTGCGCCGACCGACTGGCGGCCGCAGCCGGGCTTCAACCTGATCCACGGAGCGAACGGCTCCGGCAAGAGCAGCCTCCTCGAGGCGATCTACCTCACCGCGACCGGCAAGAGCTTCCGCACCCCGACCCTCGCCGAGTGCTGCGCGCGCGGCGAGGAGGGCTTCCTCGTCCAGGCGGAAGTCGAGCGTGACGGCGTCTGGGATCTCGGACTCGCCTATTCCGCCGCCGGTCGCCGCCTGACGCTGCAGGACAAACCGTCGACCGTCGCCGAACACCTGGAGTTGCTGCCGGTCGTGACCTGGAGCGAAGCCGAGCGCGACCTGGTCGCCGGGCCCACCTCCGCGCGCCGGCGCTTTCTCGATCGCGCGGCGCTCCTCCTGCGGCCGACGCGTCTCGCCGAGCATCTCGAGCTCCACCGCGTCCTGGCGCAAAAGCGCCACCTGCTCGCATCGCGCGGCCGGGCGACCGAGCTCGAGGCGTGGAACGAGCTGTTGGCGCCGCTCGTCGCCCGGCGGGCGGCGGAGCGCGCCGAGCTCACCACCCGCCTAGCAGCGGCGGCAGGAACGCTCCTCGCCCGCGAGGGCTCGGATCTGCCGCCGCTGCGCCTCACCTACCAACCGTCACCCAGCGAGGCACTGGACGGCGCCCCGGCGGTGGCAGAAGCCCTCGCGCGAGCGGCAGCGAGCGAGCGCGAGCGCGGCCAACCGCTCCTCGGACCGCAGCGCGATCGCGTCGAGATCCTGCTCGCGAGCTCCGCGGCGCGGCGCTCGCCGTCGGCGGGCGAGCGCAAGGTGCTGGTTCTGTCGCTGCTCGCCGGCGTCGCGCAGTGCCTCGCCGCGACCGGACGCTCGCCGCTCGTCCTGCTCGATGATCTCGACGCCGAGCTCGACCGCGCGCGCCTCGCGCTCGCCGCCGGGCTCTTCGCCGACGCCCTGCAGACCCTCGCCACGACCAGCCGGCCAGAGGTGTTTGCGGGACTCCAGCCGGGAGCCCGTTGGAGCCTGGCGAAGGGCGCCCTGGCGGGCGATCTCCCGACCGCCTAACTAATTTATTTTCAGTGCTTTGCCGCTTGTTTGACGAGCCGGCCGTGTGATACAGTTCTGCGGTTCGACAAGCCTCCGGAGAACCCCACTTTGGCCAAGCCGCAAACTCCCCAGCAAACTTCCTATACCGCCGAGGACATCAAGGTCCTCAAAGGGCTCGAAGCGGTCCGCAAGCGCCCCGGCATGTACATCGGCGACACCGACGTGCACGGCTACCACCACCTGCTGCGCGAGATCCTCGACAACTCCATCGACGAGGTGATCAACGGCCACGCGCGCGCGGTGGTGGTGCAGCTCGACGAGGACTACCGCGGGGTGACCATCGGCGACGACGGCCGCGGCATCCCGGTGGACCTGCACAAGGGCGAGAACCGCTCGGCCGCCGAAGTCATCATGACCGAGCTGCACTCGGGCGGTAAGTTCGACAACAACGTCTACAAGGTCTCGGGCGGTCTGCACGGCGTCGGCGTCTCGGTGGTCAACGCCCTCTCGGTGCTGCTCGAGCTCGAGATCAAGCGCGACGGCCAGGTGTGGTTCCAGACCTTCCGCCGCGGCAAGCCGGACGCGCCGATCGCGGCGATCGGCAAGAGCAAGAAGACCGGGACCAAGGTGCGCTTCATCCCCGACAACGAGATCTTCACCGTCCTCGAGTTCAGCTTCGACACCCTCGCCCAGCGCCTGCGCGAGCAGGCGTTCCTCAACAAGGGGGTGAAGATCCACCTCCAGGACGAGCGCAGCGACAAGGCGACCGACTTCGAGTACGCCGGCGGCATCGCCTCGTTCGTCGAGCACCTGAACAAGAACAAGAGCGCGCTCCACCCCAAGCCGATCTACTTCGAAGAGGTCAAGAAGGACGCCGGCCCGGAGGAGCGCTGCGAGGTCGCGCTGCAGTGGAACGACAGCTACGGCGAGCAGATCTACTCGTTCACCAACACGATCAACAACCGCGACGGCGGCACCCATCTCGAAGGCTTCAAGGCGGCGTTGACGCGGACCATCAACGCCTACGCGCAGAACTCGGGGCTGTCGAAGCAGCTCAAAGAGACGACGCTTTCGGGCGACGACGTGCGCGAAGGGCTGACCGCGGTCGTCTCGGTGCGCATCCACGACCCCAAGTTCTCGTCGCAGACCAAGGACCGCCTGGTCTCCTCCGAGATCAAGGGCTGGGTGCAGCAGGTGATGAACGACAAGCTCGGCACCTTCTTCGAGGAGAACCCGGGCGTCGCGAAAAGGATCATCGAGAAGTGCGTCGAGGCGGCGCGGGCGCGGGAAGCGGCGCGCAAGGCGCGCGAGCTGACGCGGAGGAAGGGCGTTCTCGACGCCTCGAACCTCCCCGGCAAGCTCGCCGACTGCTCGGAGAGGAACCCCGAGTTCGCCGAGCTCTTCCTGGTCGAGGGCGACAGCGCCGGCGGCACCGCGAAGATGGGCCGCGACAGGAAGTTCCAGGCGATCCTGCCGCTCCGGGGCAAGATCTTGAACGTCGAGAAGGCGCGCTTCGACAAGATGCTGGGCTCGGAGGAGATCAAGACGATCATCACCGCCCTCGGCACGAGCATCGGGCGCGAGGACTTCGACATCGCCAAGCTCCGCTACCACAAGCTCATCATCATGTGCGACGCCGACGTCGACGGCTCGCACATCCGCACCCTGATCCTCACCTTCTTCTACCGCCAGATGGGCGAGCTCATCCGCCGCGGCCACCTCTACATCGCCCAGCCGCCGCTCTACAAGGTGGCCGAAGGCAAGAAGGACAGCTACCTCAAGGACGACCGCGAGTACCGGGCGTTCCGCGTCGAGCGCATCCAGAACGGCTGGGAGCTGACCCTGGACCCGGCGAACGGTGGACGCACGATGCGCGGACCGAAACTCGGCCAGTTCGTCGAGAAGGTCGAGACTTTCCGCGAGAACATGGCGAAGCTCACCGACCGCGGCTTTCCCGAGGATGCCCTGCGCGTCGCCCTCCTCGGTGGCCTCACCGACAAGAAGTCGCTCGCCGACAAGGCGAAGCTGCGCGAGGTGGCGCACATCATCGAGGCCTCGGGCTTCCTGGGGGTCGAGATCTCCGACGACCTCGAGCACGGTACCGGCGTGATCTCGTTCCGCTCGCGCCGCGACGGCGTCGAGCGCGACGTGCGCATCGACTGGAACCTGCTGACCTCGGCCGAGTACCGCCAGTTGGCCGGCAACACCTACGGTCTCGAGGCGGTCTCGGCGAAGAGCTTCGCGGTGCGCAAGGCGGAAGAGGCCGCGCCGAAGAAGGAGTCCACCCGGGAACCGGCGGAGGCCACCGAGCACGAGTCGCTCGACGAGGCGATGGCCAAGCTCTACGCCGGCGCCGAAAAGGGCCTGTCGATCCAACGCTACAAGGGCCTCGGAGAGATGAACGCCGAGCAGCTCTGGGAGACCACCATGGACCCCCAGCGCCGCCGCCTGCTGCAGGTGCGGGTCGAGGACGACATCGAAGCCGACGGCATCTTCACCATCCTCATGGGCGACCAGGTCGAACCCCGCCGCCAGTTCATCGAACAGAACGCCCTGAACGTGAAGAACCTCGACGTCTGATGACGCCACGTCATCCGCAGCCGGGCGAATGGAGTCTTGAAGGAATGAGGACGGAATGACCGAGAACACGATGCTTCCTTTCGAGCGGCCGGTGCAGGTCGATATCGAAGAGGAGATGAAGAGGAGTTACCTCGATTACGCGATGAGCGTGATCATCGGGCGCGCCTTGCCGGACGTGCGGGACGGGTTGAAGCCGGTGCACCGGCGGGTGCTCTACGGCATGTTCGAGGCCGGGAACACCTCGGCCAAGCCCTACAAGAAGTCGGCCCGCATCGTCGGCGACGTCATGGGTAAGTACCACCCGCACGGCGACTCGGCGATCTACGACACCGTCGTCCGCATGGCGCAGGACTTCTCGCTGCGCTACCTGCTGGTCGACGGCCAGGGCAACTTCGGCTCGATCGACGGCGACAACGCCGCGGCGATGCGTTACACCGAGGTCCGGCTCACCAAGCTCGCCGAAGAGATGTTGAAGGACGACATCGACAAGGAGACCGTCGAGTGGGGGCCGAACTACGACGGCACCGAGAAGGAGCCGCTCGTCCTCCCCGCCAAGGTCCCGAACCTGCTGATCAACGGCAGCGGCGGCATCGCCGTCGGCATGGCGACCAACATCCCGCCGCACAACCTCACCGAGGTCTGCGACGCGCTGATGCTGCTCATCGACGACCCCGAAGCCTCGCTCGACAAGCTGATGAAGGCGATCCCCGGGCCCGACTTCCCGACGGCCGGCTTCATCCACGGCTTGACCGGCATCCGCACGGCCTACGAGACCGGCCGCGGCATCATCCAGATGCGCGCCCGCGCCGGCATCGAGACCACCAAGCGCGGCGGCGAGCGCCAGGCGATCATCGTCACCGAGATCCCCTACCAGGTGAACAAGGCGCGGCTGATCGAGAAGATCGCCGAGCTCGTCCGCGAGAAGAAGATCGAGGGGATCTCGGACCTCCGCGACGAGTCGGACCGCGAGGGCATCCGCATCGTCATCGAGGTCAAGCGCGGCGAGGTGCCCGAGGTCATCCTCAATCAGCTCTACAAGCTGACCCAGATGCAGTCGACCTTCGGCATCATCTTCCTGGCGATCGTCGACAACCAGCCGAAGGTGTTGACCCTCGCCGAGATGCTCCGCCACTTCCTCAACCACCGGAAGACCGTGATCATCCGGCGCAGCCGTTACGACCTGCGCAAGGCCGAGGAGCGCGCCCACATTTTGGAAGGCCTGCTCAAGGCTCTCGACCACCTCGACGAGGTGATCACGACGATCCGCCAGAGCGCGAACCCGCCCGAAGCCAAGGAACGCCTGATGGCGAACTTCGGCTTCACCCAACCGCAGGCCGAGGCGATCCTCGACATGCGCCTGCAGCGCCTCACCGGCCTCGAGCGTCAGAAGATCGTCGACGAGTACAAGGAGCTCATGCAGCTGATCGAGAAGCTGCGGGCGATCCTCGCCTCGGACAAGCTGCTGCTCGAAGAGATCCGCAAGGAGCTCCTCGAGATCCGCGACCGCTTCGGCGACAAGCGCCGCACGGAGATCATCCCCGAGACGCACGAGATCTCGATCGAGGACATGATCGCCGACGAGGACATGGTGATCACCGTCACCTCCTCGGGCTACGTCAAGCGCTCGCCGTTGTCGCTCTACCGCGCGCAGGGCCGGGGCGGCAAGGGCCGCACCGGCATGACCACCAAGGACGGCGACTTCGTCGAGCATCTCTTCGTCGCCTCGGCGCACAGCTACGTCCTGGTCTTCACCCAGTCCGGCCGGGTCTTCTGGATCAAGGTGCACGAGATACCGCAGGCGGGGCCGGCGGCCAAGGGCAAGGCGATCGTCAACCTGCTGAACCTCGACGGCAACGAGAAGATCGCCACCACCATCGCGGTGCGCGACTTCGCCGCCGACCGCTACCTCGTGTTCGCCACCGAGAAGGGGACGATCAAGAAGACGGCGCTCTCCGAGTACGGCAACCCGCGCGCCGGCGGCATCATCGCCATCAACCTCGACGAGGGGGACCGCCTGCTCTCGGTCAAGAACACCGACGGCTCGAAGCACATCTTCATGGCCACCGCCGACGGCATGTCGATCCGCTTCCCGGAGGCCGACTGCCGGCCGATGGGGCGGGCGACGGCCGGTGTGCGCGGCATCTCGCTGCGCAAGGGCGACCGCGTCATCGGCATGGAGGCGCTCGAGAAAGAGGGGGCGATCCTGACCGCCGCCGAGCGCGGCGTCGGCAAGCGCACGCCGATCGCCGAGTACCGCGAGCAGGGCCGCGGTGGCCTCGGGGTGATCAACCTCAAGGTCGGCACCAAGACCGGGCCGGTGGTCGGCATCGTCCAGGTGCTGCCGGGCGACCAGCTGATCCTCATCACCCAGGAGGGGATGATCATCCGCACCGCGGTCGACGGCATCCGCGAGATCGGCCGCTCGACTCAGGGCGTGCGGCTCATCAACCTCGAGGGGGACGACCGCCTGGTGGCGATCGCCAAGGTCCTCGAGCGCGACGACGACCCCGAGGGCCTGGCCGAGCTGCCGCCCGAAGAGGACGACGGCCAGGGCACGATCGAGTAGTCAGGGCCCCTTTCCGATCACGACGGGCGTCGGCCGGTCGAGGGCCAGGAACGGCAGCTCGAGCGGCCGGACGGTCAGTTCGAGCTCGGCAGCGCCGGCGCGGCTGCTGACGATCACGCCGCGGAAGGCCTGGCCGGAGTTCTCGGCCGAGCGCACCGTGACCGCGGCTCCGGCCGGGTAGTCCGTGGAACTGGCCCCCGGCAGGGTCACCGCCAGAGCGGTCGCGTTCGCCGCCACGAAGCTCACCAAGGGCTTGCGCCGCTTGGCCTCGGCGCCGACGGCGTAGTAGTTACGAATCAGGTAGCCGTCGGCCGGCGCGCGCGGCGAAGCCTGCGAGAGCCGCGTCTGGACTTCGAGCATGTCGCGCATCGCGTCGGCCTCCTGGATGGCGAGATTGGTCTCGATGCCGTTGTCGGGCCGCTGTCCCCCGGTCGTCGAGCCGCCACCTCCCCGCTGGACCTCCTTGTTGCTGGCACGGAAGCGCTTCTCCTCCTGGACATCACGCAACCTGCGCTGGAGCTCGCGCATCTCGCGCTCGAGCTTGGCGACGTCCATCTCCGCCAGGATGGTGCCTTTCTTCACCGGTTCGCCCGGTCGCAGGGGAAGGGCCGCGACCGGCAAGGTGACGACGGCGTTGATAACGACGACGGCAGCCTCCGGGGCGGCGAGCTGGCCGATTCCGGTTGTCGGCGGCACGGCCGCAGCCGGGGCGCAGAGGCAGACTCCGACGAAAAGCGCAGTGAAGAGAAAGAGAACTCGTCGCATGGCGGACCCCCTCGAGAGCGTCTTGCTGGTCGGCCCCCCCGTGCACCATACCCCGGCAGGCGGTGCGGCGGGCGGCTAGAGGATCCAGAAGGCGACGTTCTGCGCCTTGAGGAAGAGGCGGGCGCCGGCGCCCTGGAGATAGGCGAGGGTCGACAGGGTGCCGGCTTCGAGACAGGTGCTGGCGACGACGGTGACTGACCGCGGCGCGTAGGCGACCGGCCAGCCGGTGCGGGGATCGAGGATGTGGCCGAGGCGTTTGCCGCGCCAGCGCACGAAGCGGCGGGCGTCGCCGCTCGTCGCCAGGCCGGCGCCGGCAAGCTCCACCTTGTAGAGGGCGGCGCGGCCGGTGCGGTCGGGATCGTCGATGCCGACCGCCCAGGTGCGGCCGCTGCGGCGCAGCCCGCCGGCGTAGAGGTCGCCGCCGAAGTTCACCAGATAGGACGAGGAGGTCTGCGCCGCGATCAGCCCCGCCGCGCGATCGACCGCGTACTCCTTGCCGATGCCGCCCAAGTCGATCGCCATCCCGGCGGGCAGGGTAAGCGTGCCCCCCTGCCAGGTGACGCGACTCCAGCCGACGTGCGCGAGACAGGCTTCGACCGCGCTGCGGGTCGGCACCTTGTTGCTACCGTCGAAGCGCCACAGGCGGCCGAGGACGCCCGAGGTGATGTCGAAGAGGCCGCCGGAGAGCTCCCAGCAGGTCGCGGCGTAGTCGATGAGGTGGGAGGTCTCTGCGTCCACCGCAACGGGCTCACCTTGGGCGTGATTGATGAGATGGATCGGATTGTCGTCGCGATAGCGGCTGAACTTCCGTTCGATTCGTCGCGCCTCGGTCGCGGCGATCGCCACCAGGGCCGCGGCCGCTTCGCGGTCGTCGGTATCGACCAGCACGCTGCACGGCCCGCCCATGGCGGAGAAGCGGCCGACGAAATAGTCCTCGACCCGTTCGGTTGTCGGAGCCAGCGGCGCCGCTGGCTCCGCCGCCTCCGTCGCCGGTGGCGCTTCCTTGCGGGTTCGCGCGCCGGGCGCCGGAATCCTCACCTCAGAACGGCAGCGAGTAGCCGAGCACAACCGAGATCGTGTCGATCGGCGGCGCCAGATCGAAGCCGCGCTGGACGCCGATCACTCCGGGCGGGGAGCTGTCTCCGGCCTGGCGGATGTACTCGGCGCGGACCGTCCACTGCGCCGGGCTGTCGTAGACATGAAACGCGAATGTGGCGCCGGCGGTGATGGTCGTGAGGTCGCCGAGGCAATAGTCGGCGGTGGCGAAAGCGGGCAGCGGCGCCCCGTCGACCAGGCCGCCGACATAGAAGTTCGCCGCGCTCTGCTGGTAGAAACGCAGGTGCGGCTCGACATACCAGTCGTCCGCGAGGTCGTGGCGGTACTTCAAGTCGAGGGTGTGCGACTGCACGTCCCAGGAGTCCCAGTAGTAGCGATACGAGCTGTAGAGAATGTCGCGCGTGAAGTGGTAGGCCGAGCTCGCGAGCAGCGAGTTGCGGGAGCGCGACGTCGGCCGCTGGTCGGTCAACTGGCCGACCGGCACGCCGGTCGCCGGATCCATCAGACTGATCAGCTTGTACGGCTCGGTCAGATAGCCGCTCTCGTCGGTGCGGGTGCCGTCGAGCCCGACCAGCCAGCGCCGGGTAAGGACCCGCGACACGCCGACGAGCAGCGTCGTCGAGCGCTTGGAGTTCGTCCGATCGTAGGTCACCGTGCCGTCGGTAAGCCCGTCGGGCGTGCCGCCGATCGGCGAGACGCTGTCTTCGTTGATGCCGCCGCCGACGGTGAGCGTGAGCAGCTTCTGCATCAATTCGAACGAGAGCCTGCCGTTGATGCCGGCCGACTCGTAGTCCTTCTCGTGCGAAGCGTGGGCGCCGACCGTCGTGGTGGTGAACCGGCCGAAGGGGAGGATCCACTCGCCGTCGAGCGCCACCCGGCGGTCCGAGAAGTCGGTCATCGGAATGGCGCCGGCGGGGATCGTCGTCACGTTTCCCGACGGGCTGGTGCTGGTCTGGACCTCGCCCGAAGGCAGCGCCCCGCTCGGCGAGGCGCCGGAGATGACATCGACGGTGAGCTGGCCGGCGAGCGACTGGCCGTTGCCAAAGAGGCGGCTGGCGCGCACCACCGGCTCCCAGACCTGGGCCCGGCCCTGTTCGCCGTAGAGCAGCGCCGTGACGTCGAGCTGGTTGGCCGCCGGCTCCTGCGCCGTCGCCGCGGCGGGAATCAGCAGCAGACCGAGCGCCGCCCGGTTGAGGCGCTCGCGGATCGAAGGCAGTCCCGGAGAACCTGCGGGCGAGGCTGCTGGGGGATCTAGTTGCACCCGCAACCTCCGCCGCCGACGTCCTGGCCGCCCATCGACGCCTCCTTGCTGAAGTAGATGTGGTCGTCGATCGCGCGCAGCTGCGGGCACGGGTTGAGCCGCATCCACTTCTCCGCCAGGAGGTCGCGATCCCACGGGTGGACGGTCGTACAGCCGGCGAGCAGCCCCGACAGCGCCAGGGCGAGGCACAGACGCAGCACAGCGCCGCGCGAAACCCGCGGTCGTCTCATTTTTCCACCGCCTCCAGGATCTGGTTTTCGAACGCCTCGGCATTGTCCAGGTCGAAGCCGGCGTGGACGTCGAGCAGCTCGCCATCGCGTCCGACGAGATAGCTCGAAGGCATGGCGGCGACCCCATAGGCCTCCGCCGACTTGCCGGCGGGATCGAAGGCCACCGCGAAGCGCGGCGCGAACTCGCGCAGGAACTTCTCGGCGAGGTCGCGACGCTTGTCGAGATTGATCGCCACGATCACGAAGTCTTTCGTCGCATAGCGGCCGGCCATCGTCGCGAGCCAGGGGAACGACTGCCGGCATGGCACGCACCACGAGGCCCAGAAGTCGACCAGCACCACCTTGCCGCGCAGCTCGCGCAGCGAGACCTTGCCGGTTGCCGTCGCCAGCTCGAAATCCGCCGCGAGTCCGGGAGAGCGCGGCGTCCGGCTCGCTGCGGACGCTGCCGCGGCGCCGGACGGAACCGCCAGGAAGAGGGCGAGGAGAAGCGGGATAGCGGCGTGCCGGCGGCAGAGACGATGCACAGTGCGGCGCACGATAGGGGGCGCGCGTGAACAAGATGTGAACTCGAGCCGCGGGCTCGCGGCGACGCAGCGAGGGGCCGGTCAGGCAGAAGTGAGCAGGGCGCCGTAACCCTCCCGGTAGGTGGGGAAGCGAAAGTCGTACCCCGCCGCACGCAGGAGAGCGTTCGAGCAGCGCTTGCTGGTGCGCTCCGCAGATCCGCCGCCCGGCGCCTCCGCCAGCACCGGCGGCGGCGCGCCGAGCGCGACGGCGAGGAAGCGGAAGACTTCGGCGAGATCGACCGGCGCGTCGTCGACGCCGAGGTAGAGC
>JBGARM010000310.1:0-4116 GCA_044230215.1 Thermoanaerobaculia bacterium
CGAGAAGGCGGCGAAGCGGAGCTCCCGCCGCCGCACCGCGAAGACATGCGGCGGCACCGGCCTGGGCACGAGGCCCAGGGCGCGCTCAATCCACGAAGGTAAACCGATTGATCTCACGTAGCGTCGTCAGTCCTTGCAGCGCCTTTTCGAGCGCCGATTCGCGCAGGAACCGCATTCCCTCTTCCTTGGCCGCGCGCTTGATCTCCGAGCCGGGCCGCTTCTCCAGAATCAGCTCGCGGATACGGTCCGAGAGGTCGAGCAACTCCGAGACCGCGAGGCGGCCGAGGAATCCCGTGCCGTTGCATTCGAGGCAACCGGCACCCTCGAAGAACGGGTGGTCGCCGTAGACCGCCGGCGAGAGCCCCGAGTCCTCGAGCAGCTGCGCCGAGACCCCGGCTTCGCGCCGGCAGTGCGGACAGATCCGCCGCACCAGCCGCTGGGCGAGCACGCAGTTCAACGCCGAGACGAAGTTGTAGAGGTCGACCTTCATGTTGAGGAAGCGCCCCAGCACGTCGACCACGTTGTTGGCGTGCACGGTGGTGAACACCAGATGTCCCGTCAGCGCCGACTGGATGGCGATCGAAGCGGTGTCCTCGTCGCGGATCTCGCCGATCATCACCTTGTCGGGGTCGTGGCGCAGGATCGACCGCAGGCCGCGGGAGAAGGTGAGGCCCTTCTTCTCGTTGACCGGAATCTGGGTGATTCCCTTGAGCTGGTATTCGACCGGATCCTCGATGGTGATGATCTTGTCTTCGGGTGACTGGATCTCCGACAGGCAGGCGTAGAGGGTCGTCGTCTTGCCGCTGCCGGTCGGGCCGGTGACCAGCACCATGCCGTAGGGCTCGCGGATCGACTTCCTCACCTTGCGCATGGTGTCCTCGTCGAAACCGAGGATGTCGAGGCGGAGATTCGAGAACTCCGCCGACATCGACTCCTTGTCGAGGATACGGATGACGCAGTCCTCGCCGTGCACCGACGGCATGATCGAGACGCGGAAGTCGATCGTCCGCCCTTTCAGCCGCAGCTTGAAGCGGCCGTCCTGGGGAACCCGCTTCTCGGCGATGTCGAGCTCGGACATGACCTTGATGCGGCTGATGATCGTCTGGTGATGGCGCTTGTCGATCGGCTCCATTGCTTGGTACAGCACACCGTCGATGCGGTACTTGATCACCACTTCGTTGTCGCGCGACTCGATGTGGATGTCGGAGGCGCGGCGCTGGATGGCGTTGAACACCGTCGAGTCGACGAGCTTGATGACCGGCGACGAGTCGGCGGTGATGCTGTCGATCGACAGGATCTCTTCGCCCTGGTCGTCCTCCTGCACCAGCTGGATGCGGAAATCCTCCGTCGCCTCCTCCAGCACCCGCTGGGTCGACTCGGACTTCTGCAGGATCTCCTCGATCGCCGAGGGGACGCCGACGCGCACCTCGACCGGCTGGCCGAGCAGCAGCTCGAGCTCGTCGAGCCGCCCGACGTCCTTCGGGTCCTTCATCACCAGGGCGATGCGGCCGGCGAGCTGCGCCTGCGGAATGAAGCCGTAGCGCAGCATGAGCTCGAACGGGATCGTGTGGAAGAGATCGTTGTCGATCCGGAAGTGCTCGAGGTCGACGAACTCGAGGCCGTGACGCCCGGCGAGCTCCTCGGCGGCGCGGCGCTCGTCCGCCGACCGCAGGGCGCTGGCGGTCCCGAGGAGCTCGGCGCCGGGCGGAAGGGGTGCGGGGGCCGTGCTCAATTGATGCCTCCCATGGCGTTGAACATCGGCATGTAGACCGACACCAGGAGCGCCGCGACCAGGCAGCCCATGATGACCAGCATCAGCGGCTCGACGAGCGACAGGATGCGCTGCATCCTGAGCTCGACCTCCTCGTCGAAGAAGTCGGCGATGTTGGTGAGCATGACGTCGAGCGAGCCCGTGGCCTCGCCGACCTTGACCATGTCGATCGCCAGGTCCGTGACGATACCCGTGCCGTCGAGCGCCTCGTAGAGCGCCTTGCCTTCGCGCACCTGCTGCACGGTGGGGGAGATCTTGCCGCGCACGTAGAGGTTGGAGATCGCGCGGCCGGAGATCTCCATCGAAGGCACGAGCGGCATGCCGCCGGAGAGCAGGGTAGAGAGCGAGCGGCAGTACTCGCCGAGCGAGAACAGGTGGAGCACGGGCCCGAGAAAGGGGATGCGGAGGCGCCAGCGATCCAGCCGCACGGCACCCCTCTCGGTGCGCGCCCAGCGGCGCACGGCGACGACCGCCGCGGTGATGCCGGCGATGATGAACAGGATGTTGTCGCGCAGGAAGAGCGAGATGCCGAGCGTCACGCGCGTCAGCAGCGGCAGCTTCATGTCCATCGAGTCGTAGAAGACGGTGAACCGCGGCATGACGAAGATCGCCATGACGAAGAGCATCGTGATCGACAGTCCCACCAGGACCGCCGGGTACACCAGCGCCGAGACCACTCGCTTGCGCGCTTCGATGACCAGCTTCAGGTAGCGGATGAAGCGCCGCAGCACCTGCTCGAGCTCGCCGGTGCGCTCGCCCGCCTTGAGCGTCGCGGAATAGAGCGGCGGGAAGACCGCGCCGAAGGAGCCGAAGGCGTCGGAGAGCTCTTCGCCGCTGCGGACCCGGTCGCGGACCTGGGTCAGGATTTCCTTGAAATTCGGCTCCCGCATGCGCTCGAGCATCAGGTTGAGACCCTGCAGCAGCGGCAGCCCCGCCTTGAGGAGCGCAGCAAGCTCCTGGTTGAAGACCAGCAGCGTCTTGTAGGGGATCTTGCGCTGCCCGCGCATGCGGGCCCAGAACTCCGTGACCGACGACAGGCCGACGCGGCGCTCGATGGTGAAGATCCGCAAACCCTGGCGCTCGAGCTCGGCGCGCAACACCACCTCGTTGGCAGCGGCGCGGGTCTCGCGCACCACCCGCCCTTCAGGCGTCCCTAAATGACAGACGAATTCCACCGCCTAGTGCCCTGCCGTGGCGACCGCCGGGGTCGACGCGCTCTGGTAGCGCAGAACGAGCATCAGCGCGCGATCCGACGCTTCATCCCGGGTCAGTCCCAGGATCAGCGGCTGGTCGCGCCCCAGGTTGACCACCGAACGCACGAGCTCGTGCTCGGGCTGGCCCGGAAGGGCGCGCACCATGCGGAACCCCGAGAGCCGGATCCGCTTGCCGTCGCCGACCGAGCCGAGCTCGAAGTTCAGGCGATAGCCCTGCGCCATGTCGTAGACCACCGCTTCCCCTTCGAAGCTCGAGATCTGGCTCTGCGCGAGCAGGGAGAAGTTCTCGAAGCGCAGCAACTGCCGCAGTCGGGCGAGCAGATCCGGGGCGATCCCGGTGGCGGGGCGCGCCGGCGAGATCTTCGCGGTCTCGGCAAGGATCAGCGAGACGTCGATGCGCACCGGCAGGCTCTCGCGGTCGAATGCCCGAATCGCGGTGGCGACGCGCGAGAGCGCGGCGAGGTTGTCGCGCACGGAGATCGTGTTGTGGTTCGGATCGAGCTCGACGGAGCCCTGCACGGAAAGCAGCGGCCGGACGACGGTGAGCGCCTCGAAGACGGTCTGGCGCTCGAGGCTGAAGACCATCAGGCGCACTGCGCCGGCCGGCTCTGCGGCGCCCACCGGCGCTTGAGCCGGCGGCTGGGAACGCAACCGGGGCTTCGGCGGCGCCACTTCCGGCGCCGGCGCGACCGCCGCCTGTCTCGCCGGCGCGGACGGCTGCGCCGCGGCGCTGCCGGCCAGCGTCAGGCCGAGCGTCGCGCAACAGAACCCGGCGCGGACGGCAGTGCGCAGCGACGGCAGCTCAGACATCCAGGCTCGCGTCGACGATCATCACGACCGCCATGTCCGACTGCGGCAGCTCGTAGATCCGGGCCCCCGGGCGATCGAGCTCTTCGACGACGGAGTCGAGCGGCAGAACCTCCCCGGCGAGCGCCGCCCGCGTCGCCGCCGCCCGCGCCCGCCCCCGCCGCCCCGCGCTCGACGAGGCCGTGGCTGATCGCCGGCCTGGTCACCGCCGGCGCCGCGCTCGGCGGCACCAGCGTCTACCTCGCGGTGACCGCGAATTCCTCCGGCGCGAAGACCGCCGCCGCCGACGGCCGCGACGGCGGGGCCGGCGCGATCGATCCGACC
>JBGARM010000311.1:0-4113 GCA_044230215.1 Thermoanaerobaculia bacterium
CCGAGCACCAGTAGTGCGGCCACGACGCGGGCAAAAGTGATCCGCACACGTCCGCCCCCAACGTCACCTGGCGCTGCGGCGAACGGGCCTCCGAGCTCGGAGCTGCCGCCGCCCAGGTTGCGGTAGATGCGCACGACGAGCAGCGCGAACGACGCGGCGTTCCAGAAAGTGAGCAGGAGCTGGGTGAGGAGCCAGAGTCCGACCACGCAGAGCATGCCAGCGAGCACCCAGCCGACGTTCCCCATGGCATAAGGGGCGAGCCGGCGCCCGAGCGCGAAGATCAGGCCCGGCACCAGCACCGAGAGCGCCAGCGCGAGGGCGCCCCAGAGCACGAGAAGGCGGGCGATCGCAGCGCGCTCGCCCGCCGTTCGCCGGGCGCTCTCGGCGAGCGCGGAACGCGGCGCCACGCCCTCGAACAGCACCAGCGGCAGCGCCAGACTCCAGGCGACCAGTCGCGGCAGCAGCACCCAACCCAGGCCCACCACGAGCGCCAGGACCAGGACGACCGCTGTCACGAACTCCGGCGGCTGCTGGCGCAGGTAGTAGTTGATGTCGAAGTCGCGCAGCAGACCGAAGTAGACGAGGCCGATCCCGGCCAGGAATGGGCTGGCGAGCAGGAGCGCCCGCGCCACCACTCGCGCAACGAGGCCGACCACCGGCCTCGCCCGAGCGAGGGCGAAGCGCAGCACCTGGACGGAGCCGAGGTGCACCCCCTCCGCAGCGCCCAGGCCGATCGCCATCAGGCAGCCCTGTTCGAGCGCCACGATAGCCATCGCGAGCGCCGAAACGACGAGCAGAACGCAGAGCCCCAGTGGGCGCAGGAGAAAGAGCAGGATCTCGATGTCCGCGAGGACCGGCCCTCCAGACGCGGCGACGCCCGCCTCGAGTGCCAGGCCGACGAGCGGCGTCAGGACTACGAACGCCAGCAGCTTGAAGACGAGGTCGGTGACCAGCAAGCGGCGGCCGACGAGCCTGGCATCGCTCCAGGCCTCCTGCACGACCCTTCGGGCGACCTCGAGTCGGGGCTGGCTCATCGCGCCGACATTTTACGGTCTGTCTCGACGCCACCCCCACCCGGGAGGACGGTGTAGGGAGTTGGCACTCCGCGTAGCCTCGGAGGGCGATGAGTCCTCTTCCGCGACTCGTGTTGACCGGTGCGGCCGGATTCCTCGGCAAGCAGGTGATCGAGCGGCTCGCCGGCAAGTGGCAGATCGAGGCGGTCGATCGCGATCCACCGGTTGCGGGTCCGCTGGCGCACCGCTCCGATGTCGTCTGGGACGCGGTCGATCTCACCGACGCCGCGGCGGTGGACGGGCTTTTCCAGCGCTTGCGCGCGGAGGGCGGCGCCAGCGCCGTCATTCACCTCGCGGCCCACTACGACTTCACCGGCGAACGCCACCCCGACTACCAGCGCACCAACGTCGACGGCACACGGCGGCTGCTCGACGCCTGCGCCGGGCTCGGACTCGAGCGTTTCATCTTCGCGAGCTCCCTCGCCGCCTGCGAGTTCCCGCGCGGCGGGCGGGTACTCGTCGAATCGAGCCCGCCGGACGGCACCCACGTCTATGCCGAGAGCAAACGCGCCGGCGAAGAGCTGATTCGCAAGGAACGGCGCTTTCCGACCGCCATCGTGCGCTTCGCCGCGCTGTATTCGGACTGGTGCGAGTATGCGCCGCTCTACTCTCTCCTGCGAACCTGGCTGTCTTCGAGCTGGAAATCGCGCATTCTCGGCGGCCGCGGGCGCTCCGCCGTGCCCTATCTTCACGTCCGTGATGCCGGCGCCTTCCTCGAGCGGCTGCTCGAGCTGCGCCGCGAGCTCGAACCGGCGGAAGTCCTCCTCGCGAGCTCGAACCGGGTGACCTCGCACGCCGACCTCTTTCGCGCCGTGACCACCTATGTCCGCGGACGGCCGCTGCGGCCCATCTTCACGCCGCGACCGATCGCGGCGATGGGCCTGCGTCTCCTGGACATGATCGGCCAAGCCTCCGGCGACCGGCCGTTCGAACGCCCCTGGATGGCGAAGATGATCGATCGCCGCCTCGAGGTCGATCCCAGCCATACCTACGAGCGGCTGCGCTGGACGCCGCGCGCCCGCCTCGAGGTGACGCAGCGGATTCCCTTCCTGATCGAGAATCAATACAGCGAGCAGGGCACCTGGGCGGCGCGCAACGAGGCGGCGCTGCACACGGCCGAGCTGCCGCCGCAGGTGCAGATCCTGCGTCTCTTCGAGGAGCACGAAGAGGAGTTGTTCGAGGCGGCGACGCGCGCCCTGGTCGCCGACCCGCTGCACTTCCCGCACTATGCGACCGTCGGCTCGAGCGAGCACGACTGGAATCACCGTCAGTTCCTGCGCAATCTCGCGCAGTCGGTGCGCACCCGGCATCGCGGCTTCTTCCGCACCTATTGCCACGACCTCGCGCTGCGACGCGCCCGGCAGGGATTCCCCCATCACGAGCTCGACGCGGCCCTGGTCTCGTTCCAGCGGGTCTTCCACGAAGTGCTGGCGGCCGACCCGCGCTCGGCGGCCCTGCAGCCCCACCTGCACGAGCTGGTGACCCGCACCATCGAGTTCGGACTCGACGGCGTCGAGGCCGGCTACGAAGAGGCCGGGGCGGGCGCACCGCCCGCGACCCCAGCCACCCGGGGCTAGCCTGCCGGCGCCCCGGCGAGTCGATAGACTGGCCCTCCGATGTCCGCGAAATTCCCCTCGGTCGCACAGGGCTCGCACCCCGTCCGCTTGAGCGTGATCGTGCCGGTGTTCAACGAGCGCTACCTGGTGCGCGACCTGCTGGCGCGCGTGCTGGCGGTCGAGGACGCGTCGATCGACGATCTCGAGGTGATCGTCGTCGACGACGGGTCGACCGATGGCACACGCGAGATCCTCCGCCAGCTGGCCACGGGTGAGCCGCGTCTGCGCTATCTCGAGCACCCGCGCAACCGCGGCAAGGGGGCTGCGATCCGCACCGGCATTGCCGCCGCCACCGGCGACGTCACCCTGTTCCAGGACGCCGACCTCGAATACGACCCGCGCGACTACCCGCGCCTCATCCGACCGATTCTCGAGGACGGCGCCGACGTGGTCTACGGCTCGCGCTTCCTCGCCGGCAGCCGCCGCCGGGTGCTGCGCTACCGTCATGCGCGCATCAACCGCTTCCTCACCTGGGCGAGCAACCTGCTCACCGACCTCGATCTCACCGACATGGAGACCTGCTACAAGGTCTTCCGCACCGAGCTGCTGAAGTCGATCCCGCTGCGCTCGAACGACTTCGCCCTCGAGCCCGAGATCACCGCCAAGATCGCCAAGCGCGGCTTCCGCATCTTCGAGGTGCCGGTGAGCTACCTCGGGCGCAATCACCTCGAGGGCAAGAAGATCGGCTGGCGCGACGGCATCAAGGCGCTCGCCACGATGATCCGCTTCTGGCTGGTCGACGATGTCTATGCCCCGGATCAGTATGGCTCGCACATCCTCACCAGCCTGGAGAAGGCCCGACGCTTCAATCGCTGGATGTCCGACGAGGTGCGCCCGCACGTCGGCGCGCGCGTCCTCGAGATCGGCGCCGGCATCGGCAACATCACGGTGTGGCTGCTGCCCCGCGATTCCTGGATGGCGAGCGACATCAACCCCAACTATCTCCACTACCTGCAGAACCTGACGGCGGCGAAGCCCTATCTCGAGGTCGCCCGCGTCGACGTCGAGCGCGCCGTCGTCCGAGAGCGCGAGCATGCGCGCGAGGGCGTTCTCGAGCTCGCGCACGTTGCCGGGCCAGTCGTGGGCCAGCAGGTCGCGCAGGGCATCGGGCGAGAGTCGCAGCGCCCGCCCCTGGCGGGCGCTGACGCGCGCCAGGATCGCGCGCGCGAGCGGCTCGATGTCCTCCTGACGATGGCTGAGCGGCGGGATCTCGATCGGCACGACGCGCAGCCGGTAGTAGAGATCCTCGCGGAACCGGCCTTCGCGCACCGCTCGCGCCAGATCGATGTGGGTGGCGGCGATCACCCGCGCCCGGCTCACCCGCGTCCGGCTCTCGCCGACGCGCTCGAACGAGCCGTCCTGCAGCACCCGCAGCAGTTTCACCTGCAGCGGCAGCGGCAGGTCGCCCACCTCGTCGAGCAGCA
>JBGARM010000312.1:0-4110 GCA_044230215.1 Thermoanaerobaculia bacterium
GGTCGACGGCCTCGCGGTGTACGTCAACAAGGACAACCCGCTCGAGAAGCTCACCCTGCAGCAGATCGACAGCATCTTCTCGAAGACCAGGAAGCGCGGCGGCAAGGACGTGAAGACCTGGGGCGACCTCGGCCTCACGGGCGACTGGGCGGCGAAGCCGATCTCGCTCTACGGCCGCAACTCGGCTTCGGGCACCTACGGCTACTTCAAGGAGCATGCGCTCGACAAGGGCGACTACAAGGACACTGTGAAGGAGCAGCCGGGTTCGGCCTCGGTGGTGCAGGGCGTCACCGAGGACCGCTTCGGCATCGGCTACAGCGGCATCGGCTACCGCACCTCCGGCGTCAAGCCGGTGGCGGTCTCGGCCAAGGGTGACGCCTACTTCGGCACCACGCCGGCCGAGGTTCTCTCGGGCAAGTATCCGATCTCGCGCTACCTCTACGTCTACTACAACGCCGCCCCCGGCAAGCCGCTCGATCCGCTGGTGCGCGAGTTCCTGAAGTTCGTCGAGTCGAAGGACGGCCAGGAGATCGTCGTCAAGGACGGCTACATGCCGGTGCCGGCGAAAGTGGTGGGCGAGGAGCTCGCGAAGCTCAAGTAAGCGCGCGGGAGACTTCCGAACCCGGCGGCGGTATCGTCGCCGGGTCTCGCGTTTCCGGGCCCGTTACCTTTCGATCCGATGGTGACCTTCGACCAGCAGCCGGCCAGCGCAGATCGGCCGGCCGATTCGCGGCCCTCCCGGTCCGCCGCGGCGGCCCGCACCGCCGCGCGACGACTCCTCGTCGATCGGGCGGCGCGCTGGGTGGTCACCGGCGGCGGCATGGCGATCATCGCCAGCATTCTCGGCATCCTGTTCTTCATCCTGCTCGAGGTCTATCCGCTTCTCAGACCGGCGCGAATCGCCGTCGGCACCACCCTGACTCTCGGCCAGGAGGTGCAGGCGCTCACCGTCGACGAATACCAGACGCACGCCGCGCTCCTCGAACCGGGCGGCGTCATCCAGGTCGTCCGCCTCGCCGACGGCCAGGTCGTGGCGGAGCGCCGGCTGGCCGACGAGGGTCTGCTCGCGGCGCGCGTCCCCCCCGGCAGCAACGCCTTCACCGCCGCCACGACCGACGGCCGCGTGGTCGCACAGGCGATCGACTGGCGCAGCGACTTCGCCGCCGACGGCTCGCGCAGCGTCCACCCCGAGTTCGCCGCGCCGGTGGAGGTGGTGCTCGAGGCGTAGCGGCCCCCGCTCGGTCTCTTCGCCGCCCAGCTCGACGGGCCCGACCGCGTCGCCGCCGCAGCGCAGCTGGCCGATGGAACGATCGCGGTCGAGAAGCGGGAAGCGACCGAGAACGCCTTTTCGGGCGAGATCGCCCGCTCGCAGGAGCGGCTGCATTTCGGCTTCGTTCCCCCGCTCACCGACCTGCTGATCGACCGCGACCAGCGCAACCTCTACGGCGGGACGGCGGGCGGCGATCTCTACTGGTGGAAGCTCGATCAGGGGGACGACTTTCCGCCGCAGATCGCCTCCGCCGGCGCCTCCGCGATCACCGCGATTTCGTTTCTCATCGGCGACCGGTCGCTCGTCGTCGGCCGCGAACGGCAACCTCTCCGTCTGGTTCCCGGTGCGGCCCCAGAGCGAGGAGGAGTTTCTCCTCACCCGCATCCACGATCTTCCCAGCCACGCCTCGGCGATCAGCCTCCTGGCGCCTTCGCAACGCAATCGCACCTTCCTCGCCAAGGACACGGGTGGCGACCTCGGCGTCTATTTCTCGACTTCGGAACGCACTCTCTGGAAAGGGCGTTCGCCGGTCGCCGGGGCGACCGCGATGACGATCTCGCCCAAGGGCGACGGCGCCTTCGTCGCCGGCCCCGGTCAGCTGGCGTTCGTCGCGATCGACAATCCTCACCCCGAGATCTCGTGGAAGGCGCTGTTCGGCAAAGTCTTCTACGAGGGTTACGAGCAACCCGAGTATGCCTGGCAGTCGACCGGCGGCAGCGACGACTTCGAGCCCAAGCTCTCCCTGACGCCGCTCGTCGTCGGCACGCTCAAGGGGACCTTCTACTCGCTCCTCCTCGCCATCCCTCTGGGCATCCTCGGTGCGATGTTCGCCTCGCAGTTCCTCCATCCGCGACTGCTCGCCTGGATCAAGCCGACGGTCGAGATCATGGCGGCCCTGCCTTCGGTGGTGCTCGGCTTCCTCGCCGGCCTGTGGCTCGCGCCGGCGCTCGAACGCTACTTCCCGGCGCTCGTCCTGCTCTTCCTGGTGCTGCCGCTGTTCGTCTGGCTGGCGGGAATCGGCTGGAACGCGCTGCCGCTCGCCGTGCGCGGGCGTTTTCCCACCGGGGCGGAGATCGCGCTCTACCTGGCGGCGATCGTCGGCGGCATCTTCACCTGCTTCGCGGGCGCGGAGACCTTCGCCTGGCGATGGGCTTCGCGGTCATTCCGATCATCTTCGCGATCTCCGAAGACGCCTTCTCGAACGTGCCGAAGAACCTCATCTCCGGGTCTCTCGCCCTCGGCGCCAACCGCTGGCAGACGGTGACGCGGGTCGTCCTGCCGACCGCCTCGCCGGGCATCTTCTCGGCGATCATGATCGGCTTCGGGCGCGCCATCGGCGAGACCATGATCGTGCTCATGGCCACCGGCAACACGCCGATCATGGACTGGAGCCCCTTCAACGGCTTCCGGACGCTGTCGGCGAACATCGCGGTGGAGATCTCCGAGGCGCCGCACCGCGGCACGCTCTACCGGACGCTCTTTCTCGCCGCGCTCCTGCTGTTCACCCTGACCTTCGTCGTCAACACCGCCGCCGAGGTCGTCCGGCAGCGCCTGAGGAAGAAGTATGCACAGCTCTGACCCGGCACACGGGAGCGCGCCAGCGACCGACAGGGCCCGCTCCGGCCGTCTCCGGCGCGAGCTCTTCGGCGTCTCGATGACCGCCCTGTGCGGCGGCGCTCTGGCGCTCAACCTGGTGCTCATTCTCGGCCTGCTGGCGGTGATCGGTTATCAGGGTGGGCGCTTCTTCTGGCAGAAGGACCTGCCGGAGTTCACGCTCACCGACGGCAGCAAGTTGCTCGGCGAGATCCACTCCCGCCAGATCATCCCCGCCGCCAACTTCGCGGGCGGGGCTGGCGCCGGCGGTGAGCGCCTCCAGGTCCGCCTCGGCAACCGGGATCTCACCGGCGGCGACTTCCAGTGGGTCGACGCGTCGGCGATCGCGAAGATCGAGTTGCCCGCCGACGCCGTCGTCCTCGAGCGCCTCGAATGGGGCAACTTCTACGGTCGCATGGTCGAGCTGCGGCGGGGAGCGGAGCTTCTCGCCAGCGGCAGCGAAGCGGTCTGGCGGGCCTTTCCCGCCCTGCACCGGGAGAAGCTCGCCCTGCGGCGGGAGATCCGCGAGCTCGAGCGGGGCTCGATCGGCGAAGTCAACCGCGAGATCGAGAAGCTGCGACTCGCCGCGCGCCGGCTGGAGCTCGACGCCCCCGCTGCCGACGTTCGTGCGCGGCGCCAGGCCGCGATCGACCTCGCGCTGGCGGAGAAGCAGGCGGAATACGATCAGCTCGAGAAGCGGCTCTTCTCCCAGCGCGCGACGCTCGCCGCCGAGACGCTGGTCATGGCAGCCGCGGACGGCACCCGCAAGGAGGTTCCTGTCGGCAGCGTCGTGCGGGCGATCCGGCCGAACGAGATGGGCGTCTTCGCCAAGCTCGGCCTCTACGCCTCGCGAGTCGGCGAGTTCGTCGCCGACGATCCGCGCGAGTCGAACACCGAGGGCGGCATCTTTCCCGCCATCTTCGGCACCGTGATGATGGTCTTCCTGATGTCGTTCGCCGTCGTGCCGCTCGGCGTCCTCGCCGCGCTCTACCTGCGCGAGTACGCCAAGCAGGGTTTGCTGGTGCGCATCGTGCGCATCGCGGTGAACAATCTCGCCGGCGTGTCGTCGATCGTCTTCGGCGTCTTCGGGCTCGGCTTCTTCGTCTACACCCTGGGCGGCAACATCGATCGCCTCTTCTTCTCCGAAGCGCTGCCGACGCCGACCTTCGGCACCGGCGGCATCCTCTGGGGCGCCCTGACGCTCGCGCTCCTCACCGTTCCGGTGGTCATCGTGGCGACCGAAGAGG
>JBGARM010000313.1:0-4092 GCA_044230215.1 Thermoanaerobaculia bacterium
ACGGGCGGGCACCCGGCACTCCGAGAATGTCACCGCGGCGGTGACCGACGCCCGCAGTCCGAGCTTCTCCTCCGGACGGCCGATCTGGACCCCCGGTGACGCCGCGTCGACGACAAAGGCGGAAATGCCGCGTTTGCCGGCATCGGGGTCGGTCTTCGCCATGACGACGAAGGTGCCGGCGACGCCGGCGTTGGTGATCCAGACCTTGGCCCCGTCGAGAACGTAGTCGTCGCCGTCGCGCCGGGCGGAGGTGAGCATCGCCCCGGCGTCGCTGCCGGAGCCGGCCTCGGTCAGGCAGAAGCCGCCGAGCCTCAGGCCGCTCGCGAGATCCGGGAGGAACTGCCGCTTCACCTCCTCGCTGCCGAACTTCGCGATCGGCCAGCAGCAGACCGAGTTCGAGACGCTCATGGTCACGCCGATCGAGGGGCAGATGCGCGAGATCTCCTCGACCGCGAGGCAGTAGGAGAGCGGGTCGAATCCGGTCCCGCCGTAGCGCTCGTCGACGAGCATGCCGAGCAGGCCCATCTCGCCGGCTTCCCGCAGGAGGTCCGCGGGAAAGCTGTGCGCCTGGTCGCGCTCATGGACGCCGGGCTGGATCCGCTCCTCCGCGAAGCGGCGGATCTCCTGGCGCAGCATCTCCTGCTCTTCGGTGAAGGAGAAGTCGACCGCCACGGAAAATCAGACTTCCTTCAGAATCGAGTCGGCGATGACCAGCTTCTGGATCTCGCTCGTGCCCTCGTAGATCTCCGTGATGCGGGCGTCGCGGAAGAAGCGCTCGACGTCGTAGTCGCGGGTGTAGCCGTAGCCGCCGTGGATCTGCAGCGCCTTGTTGGTCACCCGCTGCGCCATCTCCGAGGCGAAGAGCTTCGCCTGCGCCGCCTCGAGCGTGCAGCGCTTGGTGTTCTCCTTGGCCCACGCCGCCTTGTAGACCAGCAGGCGCGCCGCGTCGAGCTCCATCGCCATGTCGGCGAGGTAGAACTGGATCGCCTGGAAATCGGCGATCGGATGCCCGAACTGCTGGCGCTCCTTGGCGTACTTGAGCGCCGCCTCGAACGCCCCCTGGGCGATGCCCACCGCCTGCGCGGCGATGCCGATGCGCCCGCCGTCGAGGGTCGACATCGCGACTCCGAAGCCCTTGCCCTCGTCGCCCAGCCGCTGCCGCACCGGCACGCGCAGGTTGTCGAAGTAGAGCTGCGTCGTCCCCGACGCCTGTACTCCCAGCTTGTACTCATGGTGGCCGCGGCTGAAGCCGGGACTGTCCATCGCGACGATGAAGGCCGTGATGCCGCGATGCTTGAGCGCCGGATCGACCGTGGCGAAAACCAGGGCGGTGTCGGCGTGAGTGCCGTTGGTGATGAAGACCTTGCTGCCGTTGAGGACGTAGTCGTCGCCGTCGCGCTTCGCCGTCGTCTTGAGGGCGGCGGCGTCGCTGCCCGCGTCCGGCTCGGTCAGTGCGAAGCAGCCCAGCTTCTTGCCGGCAGCGAGGGGGGCGAGGAACTCGCGCTTCTGATCCTCCGTCGCGTAGCGCATCAGCGGGTCGCAGACCAGCGAGTTGTTGACCGAGAGGATCACTCCGCTCGAAGCGCAGACCCGGCTGATCTCCTCGATCGCGACGCAGTACGAGACCATATCCATCCCCGCGCCGCCGAATTCTTCCGGCACGCAGACACCGGCTAAACCGAGCTCGCCTGCCTGATGGTAGTAAGCGAGCGGAAACTCGCCGCTGGCGTCGATCTCGCGCGCCCGCGGCGCCACGACCTCTGCTGCGAACCGGCGCACCGTGTCGCGCAGCATCACTTGCTCTTCGTTGAGCTCGATTTCCATGATCACCCTCTAAAGCGATGCTACCAGTGCGGCCGGGTGCCGGAAAGCGCTCACGGACGCTTCGCCGCCAGAATGGCGCTCAGCAGGTCCTCGTCCCCCACCGTCCGGGCGAGGCCGGCGTAGCGCTCCCCTTCCGGCACCACGACCTCCAGGGTAGAAAAGAACTCGCCGTTCTCGAGCAGCAGCGACACACGGGCACCCGGGGCGGTTGTTCGCAACGCGTCGCGCAGCACCTTGGGCGAGTACTTCCGCCCGTTGACCGCGGCGAGGCGCGACGCCGGCGCGACGCGAGCGACGTCGGCGGGCCCGCCGGGAACGACGTCCAGAACGGCTCCGCTCTTGGCCAGGCTGAGACCGATCGAGGTCGACAGGTCGGTCTCTTCCGACACGTCCTCCGCCGTCTTGGCGAGCGCCGTGCGCTTCGGCTGGTAGGCGAGATGCCAGCCGGCGCCGGTGATGCCACCGAGCGGAGGCGCGGCCGCGACATCCCGCACGCGCTGCCGGAAGAAGCCATCCCAGTCGAGCGGCGCGACGCGTCCCAAGGTCGCGATGACCTCCTGGTAGTCGTATGGGCGCAGCGCCGGCGATCCATTCTGGCCGCCGAAGAAGAGCCGGCAGAAATCGTCGAGAGAGCTTTTGCCGGCGGTCGCCTTCCGGATCGCCACGTCGGCGTCGAGCCAGACGAGCAGCCCCTCGTCGTAGTAATCGACGCCGCGGCGGAGATTCGACCAGTCGGGCCGGGCGTAGTAGAGCAACTGGGCCGAGGTCGCGGTGTCCGCGAGAGAACGCCAGCGCCGCCCGCCGCGCAGCCGCGCCCACTCGGCGATGCCGGCGAGCAGATCGCGCGCCTGATCGCCGGTGTAGAGGCCGCTGCGCGCGGTCAAGACCCAACCGAGATACTGCGTCAGCCCTTCGTAGACCCAGAGCAGCTCGGTCTTCATCGGCGCCTGGAAGTCGGCCGTCGCGAGATCGGCCGGCCGGCGATACTTGCCGTTCCAGCTGTGCACGTACTCGTGCGGCAGAAGCGTCGCCGACAGCAGGCGCTTGTCGTCGTCGACCAGAGAGCTCTCGCTCACCCGATCGTCGCTCGATTCGTGGTGCTCCAGCCCGAAATGCGCCACCTGATCGGAGAGGCTGAGCAGGAAGTGGTAGTCGCCGTAGGCCTGGTCGCCGAACAGGGCGCCAGCTTCGACGATCAGCCGGGAGAGATGCTGGCGCTGCTCCTCCGGCATCTCCAGAGCCGCCGCGCTGTCGGCGGCAGCGACCAGGAAGTGGCGCGGCGGCGAGCCCTGGTCGAGCGGGAACTCGCGCAAGTGGGCGCCCATGAGAACCGGAGAGTCGATCAGGCGCTCGAGAGAAACCGGCTTGAAGCGCACCAGGTCGCCGCTCTGCGACTCGACGGCGAGCGCCGTGCCGAACGTCCAACCCTCGGGAAGACGCAGGCTGGGCTGAAATACGGCCTCGGACCCTTTCAGGCCGGCCGGGTAGAGCAGCACTTGATTCCAGCTCAGCACCGCCAACCGGTCGCTGGCCGAGGCCGCCCCGGAGAAGCCTTCCGTGCCGGGTGCCGGAGTCAGGAAGTCGAGCTGCACCGCGATCTCGGAGCCCGCGGGAGGCAACGGGAACCGGAAGCCGTAGAGGTCGACCGGATCGCGCTGCCAGGGGATCGTCCGGTCTCCGGAGCGGATCACCAGCCCCGCAAGGTCGGTCAGCGGGCCGGTCGGGCCGTGCTCTCCTGGAATCCACTTGGGATAGACCAGGGTAGCCTGGCCGTCCGCGCCCGGCAGGACGAAAGTAGCGAGGCGGGAGTGCAGGATCCGGCGCGAGGCCTCACGCGCGTCGACGTCCAGCCGGACGACGGGTGGCGCGGCGAACGCCGCCAGTGGCAGGAGCACGCCAGCTAAGGCAAGAACTGCCGGACTCGAAACGGCACGGCGAGACCGGCACGGCGAGCGGTGGGGCGTGGAGCTCATGCACCCTCTCCTTTCGGGACAGTTGCGGAGGAAGAGGCTAGCAGAGACCCCGACTCTTGGCCGCCGGCCGTTTCTGCGACAAGATTGCCGATCATGGCCGAATCGAACCGATTGACGTTTACCGACATCGAGCTGCGCAGCTACCTGCCTTCAGGCTGGGGGATCGGCCGCGCCGGCTCTGGCGCTCGGACCACCGACGACGACGTTCACCACCTGAGTGCTGACCTGATCGCCGGTCTTGGGGCTCCCCGCGGAGACGCTGACCTTCGGGGCCGAGCTGGTCTTGGTGCTGGCC
>JBGARM010000314.1:0-4089 GCA_044230215.1 Thermoanaerobaculia bacterium
CCGGGCGTCAGCTCTTTCTGTTCGACGAGCCGACGACCGGGCTGCATCTGGCGGACATCGACCTGCTCTACCGCACCCTGCGCAAGCTCGTGCAGCGCGGCGACGGGGTGGTCGTGGTCGAGCACAATCTCGACTTCCTGGCGCAGGTCGACTGGGTCGTCGATCTCGGGCCGGGGGGCGGCATGCACGGCGGCGAGCTGCTGTTCTGCGGGCCGTTCGCCACCTTCCTCGACGAGGCCGAGTCGCCGACGGCGCGCCTGCTGCGGGCGCAGATCGCCTGGCACCGCCCCGACGCGGCTTCGGGTACAATTCGCGCCAGTTCAACTCCCAACAGGCGAAGAACCACGAGGGCGTCGTGAGCCAGGTGAACCAGGTGAACCAGACCGGTTGGCAGATTTTCGTGGAGGTTCCGGGCAAGGCGCCGATCGAGCTGCCGAACGGCGAGTCGGTGATCGGACGCAGCCGCGCCTGCCTGGTGCAGATCGCCGAGACGACGGTGAGCCGCCAGCACGCCATCTTCGTCGTCGAGCCGGGCAAGGTGAGATTGCGCGACCTCGGCTCGAGCAACGGCACCTTCGTCAACGGCCAGCGGGTCGACGGCGAGATCCCGCTCGCCGACGGCGATCGCGTGGTGGTGGGCGAGGCGGAGCTGGTGTTGCGCATGCTGGCACCGCTCGGCCCCTCCGAGGCGACGGCGAAGCTGGTGATTCCGCCGCTGACCGCGCCCGAGCCGGCGACGGCGCCGTCGACACCGATGCCGCCGCCCGTGCCGCCGCCGGTTCCTTCGGCGCCGCCGGCCGCAGCGCCGCGCCTGCACCCCGCGTCGGGGTCGCAGGAGCCGTGGAGTCCGACGCCGTTGTCGCGCATTCCGCCTGCACCGGCGGCGCCCGCTCCACCGGCTCTGCCCGCCGCGAACACTGCGGGCGCGTCGGGAGCTGCGGCGGCAGAGGCGAAGGACGGCGAGCTCCTGTCGTCGATCCGCGATATCGACCTCGCTCCCGTGCCGCCGCCGGTACCGCGTCCTGCCGTCGTGGCCGCGCCGGCGGTCCGGGCGGCGACGAGCAGCGGCAAGATCGAGCCGGCCGGCTTCTGGCTGCGGGTGGCGGCGTCGCTCCTCGACAGCATCCCGTTCCTGCTGCTGGCGGCGACGCAGTTTCTGGTCGCCTTCTACGTCTCGCCCAGCCTCGGCGGGATGGTCGGCCTGGTTCAGGTGGCCTACGGCCTGGTCGTCGTCCTCGTGCTGCCGGCGCTCAAGGGCACGACACCCGGCAAGCGGCTGATGAAGCTCTGGATCGTCTCCGAGACGACCGTTCCGGGAATGGGTCTGGGCTGGGGCACCGCGGCGTTGCGCCTGGTCGGCTATCTCGCCTGCTCGGTCACCTTCGGCCTCGGCTATCTGCTGGTCGCCTTCAGCGCCCACAAGCAGGGCCTGCACGACCTGATCGCCAAGACCAACGTCGTCCGCAAGCGCTGATCGCCGCGCCGGCATTGGCAGGGCCGGCACCCGGCTGCTAGATTCCCGGCGATGACTGCGCCGGCTGCACCTGCCGCGGGCCCCCCCCGTGAGCCATCCGCTCCCGATTCTCCCCGCGCCGGGCAGCCCTCGCCGTGGCCCGGTCGCATCGGTTTCCTCGGCGGCGCTCTGCTGGGCGTCGTCCTGCTCGTTGCGGCCTACGCCAAGGCGATCGATCCGGAGGCGTTCGCGCAGCAGATCCGCCTCGAGGGTCTGGCCCTTTTCGGCGCGCCGTTCGCCTGGGCAGTCGGCATGGTCGCCCTCGAGGTCGGGTTGGGGGTGGCGCTGCTCATGAACCTGCGCCGGCGGTCGATCCTCGTGCCGGCCTCGCTGCTCGTCGCGCTGTTCGTTTTTCTCACCGCACGCACCTACTGGCGCGTCACGCACGGCAGTCTTTCGGCGGCCGACGCGGCGAGTTGCGGCTGCTTCGGCAATCTGGTCGAGCGCACGCCGGCGGAGGCGTTCTGGCAGGACGTCCTGATGCTCGTTCCGGCGGCCGCCCTGGCCTGGGTCGGGCGGCCGGCAGCGGTGCGAGCGCCGGATCGGCGCCGTCGCGCCGTCCAGACCTCCGTCGCCGGCGTCGCCGCTCTGGCTGCCGGCGTCTTCGCCGCCCTCGCACCCGGTCTGCCGCTCGACGAGCTGGCGACCCGGCTCCGACCCGGCGCGACCCTATCCGGGATCTGCGCCGGAACCGGCGACAAGCGGATCTGTCTCGACACGCTCGTTCCGGGGCTCGCCCGCGGCAGCCGCTGGGTGGTGCTCGCCGACATCCGGGCCGCCGGTTTCGCGGAGCTGGCGACGGAGCTCAATCGCTATGTCCAAGGCGGTGCTGCCGGCTCACGGCCGGCGGTCGCCGTGCTCGCCGACTTCACCCAGGAAGAGCAGATGGAGCTATTCTGGCGCCTGGCACCGGCATTCGATTTGCACGAGGTACCCGCGGCCGTACTGCGACCGCTCTACCGAAGGCTTCCCCGGACCTTCTTCGTCGAAGAGGGCCGCGTGACCCGTACCATTCCCGGTCTGCCGGCGGAGATTGTCTCCCCGGCGGACCCGAACAACCGAAGAACGGACGATCCCAAACCATGAGCACACTTCGCCTTCGCGGGTTGCATCGAACGCTGGCCCTGGCGTCCCTCCCGGCGGTCTTGGCTTTGAGCCTGGCCTGTGGCGCCGACGCGGCCGTTCCCCCCGCCCCCGCCTCTGCCGCCGGCGGCCAGCCGGTGCCGTCCGACGCCGTGCTGCGCAACTTCGAGCTCTCCGGCGACTTCGTTCTGCTCGTCGACGGCAAGGACCAGCCGAAGGCCGAGATCTACTTTTCGGAGACGGCGCGCGCTTTCGTCGTGATCACGCCGGATTTCCCGTCGCCGATCCTCATCACCGCCTCGACCCAGAGCGTCGACACGATCGACCTCATGAAGGTCGCGAAGCAGCCGACCGGCACGATCGACCTGCTCGCCGACGCCGTCATGCAGCCGGCCGGAAAGTACGTCGTCGATGGACCGAACATCTCGTTTTCCTACTCGAACCGGCAGCTGCGCATGAGTCCGCGGCCCTACCTGCTCGGCAAGCACACCGGCGCCGAGCTCCTGGCGCACAATCCGGCTTACGTCCGCAAGGCCAACGCCTACACGCCCGATGCCGCGATCATGAAGCGCCTCAAGGCGCAAAAGGAGCCGGTGCGCATCCTGACCTTCTTCGGCTCCTGGTGCCCGCACTGCTCGGCGCACGTGCCGCTGCTGCTCAAGGTCGAGCAGGGCCTCGCCGGCGGCAAGATCCAGTTCGACTACCTGGGCATGCCCAAGGGGCCCGAGTTCGGCGAGGTGCCGGAGGCCAAGCAGTACAAGATCGACGGCGTGCCGACCTCGATTCTGTTCATCGGCGGCAAGGAGATCGGCCGCATCCCGAACTCCCAGTGGTCGAACCCCGAGGTGGCGCTCGATCTCCAGCTGAACGGCCCGAAGGCGGCGCAGTAGGGCGCCCCCCGAAGTCGGCCGAACAGGGTTAGGATCCCCCGGTCAAACCGAGTCGTAGACAGCGGGATGCCCGGGGGGGGCGCGAGATGAACCGACGAACCAAGCGATGGTTGTGTGCAGCCTGTCTGATGGCCGGCGGGCGGATGTCGTCCGGCGACTCCGCAGTGGCGCAGGGGACGGCCGAGGCCCCGGAGGCGGTCGCCTCCTCCGCGGTCGAGGCTGCGGCGCCGGCGTCAGCCGACGATCCGAACGACTTCAAGGTCCATTTCGGCTTCGAAGGCAAGGCCCACTACCGCGACAGCGAGCATTTCCGCCTGCCGAGTCCGTTTCCCTTCACGCCGGACTCCCTGCCGCCCGGCGCCACGCAGGGTTTCCTCGAAACCGTCAACGAGGGCGGCCATTTCGAGGTCTCCGTCCTGACGCTCCTGGCCGATGCCTCGTGGGGCCCCGGCATCGAGGCGCACGCCAAGCTCGACTTCATCGATCTCTACGACCGCAACCCGACCTCGAGCGACAAGCAGTTCGACGTCGACGAGCTCTGGATCCGCTTCGGCGGCGATCCGGCGGCGCCCTCGGCTCGTTTCGGCATGTACGCCAAGGTCG
>JBGARM010000315.1:0-4089 GCA_044230215.1 Thermoanaerobaculia bacterium
AAACCGGCCAGACCGTGCCGCCGTATACCTGACCCGAGGACAAACCGACGATGACTCGACGCATCCCTGGCGCCGCGACGCTCCTCCTCTGCATCGGCCTGAATCCGCTGCGCGCCGCTCTCCCCGCGCCGTCAGCGCCGACCGACCCACACTCGTTCGGCCGCCCGGCCGAGATCGCCGTCCGTCATCTCGATCTCGATCTCACGGTCGATTTCGCGGCTCGGCGTCTCGCCGGCAGCGCCACGCTCTCGGTCGAGCGCCGCGACCCCGCCGCGACGACGCTGCGCCTCGACACCCGCGACCTCGAGATCTCCGCCGTTCATCTCGACGGCAGCTCCTCCGCGGCACCCTTCCAGCTGGCGCCGGCGGTGCCGATCTTCGGCCAGGAGCTCACCATCGCCCTCCCCCCCGGCGCCAAGACGGTTCGGATCGACTATCGGACGCGACCCGAAGCCGCGGCCCTGCAGTGGCTCACCCCGGCGCAGACCGCCGGAGGAAAGCAGCCGTTCCTCTTCACCCAGTCGCAGGCGATCCTCGCCCGCACCTGGGTCCCCTGCCAGGACAGCCCGGGCGTGCGGATGACCTACAGCGCGACAATCCACGTGCCGAAAGAGCTCCTGGCCCTGATGTCGGCCACGAATCCCAAGGTGCGCAGCGGCGACGGAATCTACCGCTTCGAGATGACCCATCCGATCCCGTCGTATCTGCTCGCCCTCGCGGTCGGCGACCTCGAGTTCCGCAGTCTCGGGACGCGCTCGGGCGTCTATGCGGAGCCGGCGATGGTGGGAAAGGCGGCCTGGGAGCTCGCCGACACGGAGAAGATGATCGCCGCCGCCGAGAAGCTCTACGGGCCCTACCGCTGGGAGCGCTACGACATCCTCGTGCTGCCGCCCTCCTTCCCGTTCGGCGGCATGGAGAATCCGCGCCTGACGTTCGCCACGCCGACGATCCTCGCCGGCGACCGCTCGCTGGTCTCGCTGGTGGCGCACGAGCTGGCGCACTCCTGGTCGGGGAACCTGGTGACCAACGCCACCTGGAACGATTTCTGGCTCAACGAGGGTTTCACCAACTATTTCGAGAGCCGCATCATGGAAGCGGTCTACGGCCGCGACTTCTCGGAGATGCAAGCCCAGCTGTCACGGCGCGAGCTCGAGGAGTTCGTGCGCGAAGTCGGCCCGGACAACCGCGACACCTGGCTGGCGCTCGACCTCGCCGGCCGCGATCCCGACGACGCGCCGGGGGTGCCGACGGGGATCGCCGAGCCGAGCTCGCCGGCCTTCGCAAGGGTGGACGCCGAGCTCGCCCGCCTGGCCGCCGGCACGCCGCCGCGAGAGCTCGCGACCGCCGGTTGGGTGACCCAGCAGTGGCAGCAACTGCTGCGCAACCTGCCGCCGCCGCAACCCGTCGCCGCCGCGCGCCTCGCCGAGCTCGACAACGCCTTTCACTTCACCGACTCCGGCAACGCCGAGATCCTCTCCGACTGGTTCCAGCGCGCGATCGCCGCCGGCTACAAGCCGGCGTATCCTGCGCTCGAGCGCTTCCTGCTCACGGTCGGCCGGAGGAAGTTCATCGGCCCGCTCTACGCCGCCCTGGCGAAGACGCCGGAGGGACTCGCCTTCGCCCGCGAGATCTACGCCCGGGCGCGGCCGGGGTACCACCCGCTGGCGCAGCTCTCGATCGACGCGCTGCTGAACCCGCCCGAAGCTCCGAAGACCTAGCGCTGGGCAGGAGCGACCATGGTGAGAACCACCTTGCCGAGCGGCCGGTCGTGCTCGAGCCGGCCATAGGCCTCGGCGGCGTCGGTGAGGGGATAGAGGCGGTCGACGACCGGCCGCAGGCGGCCGTCGGCGAGACGCGGCAGGCCCCAGGCGGCGAAATCGCGCACCAGGGCGGCCTTCTCCTCTGCCGGGCGAGCCCGCAGCACGGAGCCGACGAGATGCAGGCGGCGCTGCAGGATCGGACCGAGATCGAGCTCGACCTTTCTGCCGGCAGTGAGGCCGACGAGGACCAGACGCCCCTTCTCGCGCAGGCAGGCGAGCGTCGGCGGGAGCCACTCCCCGGCCACCAGGTCCAGAACGAGATCGACGCCCCTGCCGCCGGTCAACTCGCGCACCCGCCGTGGATAGTCGGCATCGAGCGCCACGATCTGCTCGACGCCGAACTCCCGCAGGCTCTCGAGGCGTTCGACGGAGCGCGCCGCGGCGATGGCCTTGCCGCCGAGCTCGCGAATCATCTGCACGGCAAAGGTGCCGATGCCCGAGGTCGCGCCGGTGACGAGGACCGTCTCGCCCGCCTGCAGGCCGCCCTCGACGACCAGATTCGTCCACGAAGTCAGCGCAGCTTCGGGGATCGCCGCCGCCTCTTCGAGCGTGAGATGGGCCGGCACCGCCATCAACTGCCCGGCCGGAACGGCCACCTCTTCGGCCTGCCCGCCGCCGGCGAGCAGCGCCATCACCCGGTCGCCGACGCGGAACCCGGCGGCGCCGGGGCCAAGCTCCAGGACGGTACCGGCGCATTCGAGGCCCGGCACCGAGCTCGCTCCGGGCGGCGGCGGATACTGACCGCGCATCTGCAGCAGATCGGCGCGGTTGAGGCCGGCGGCGACGACGCCGACGCGCACTTCGCCCGCGTCCAGCGCCGGCGCCGGCACCTCGCCGACGGCGATTGCGCCGGAGATTTCGAGCCGCCAGGGAAGAACCGCCCGCACGGCGCGCGTCAACCCACGCTGACCGACGGACGGGAGGCGTGCACGGCGGCCGGAACCGGCGCCGCCGCGGCGGCGCTCGCGCCACTCTGGAGATGCTCGCCGTAGGAAAGCACGCCGTCGCTCAGCCAGTCATGAGTGCCGTCGAGGACGGCGAGGCCCGCCCGGTACTTGCGTTCGTCGTCGTTGCGCCAGAGATCGTGGAAGAGCCGCCCGATCTTCCGCCGGCTGGAGCGGCAGAACAGATCGGCGAGCGCCGCCGCCTGAGTCGCCGAAGCTTCCCCCCTGCGCCGCAACGCCTCCGCGCGCGAGACGGTCGCCGCCATGGCGAAGAGCTCGTCGGCGACGTCCACCAGCCGGAAGAGGAAGCCCTGCTTGAACTGCAGCTTCGCGCGGTGCACGTTCATGCCGTGGAAGACCTGGCGGGCGAGCTTGCGCGAGGTGCGGTCGATGAAACGCAGGTGCGGCGCCAGCGCGCCGAATGCCGCGTAGCGCGGGAACCGTCCCCAGCCGAGCCAGCGCGACGGGTACCACCAGGCGTAGAACCCGGCGGCGCGCGCGAACGCCTTCGCCTTGGCGGCGAACGGCTTTTCCGGATCGATCAGATCGCCGGCGACCTGCAGGTGGGTGTCGACCGCTTCGCGCGCCATGAAGAGGTGCATGATCTCCGAGGAGCCCTCGAAGATGCGGTTGATGCGCAGGTCGCGCATCGCGCGCTCGAGCGGGATCGGCGGTTCGCCGCGCGAGGCGAGGCTCGGCGCGGTCTCGTAGCCGCGGCCGCCGCGGATCTGCATCGTGTCGTCGACGATCTCCCAGGTGCGCTCGGTGTTCCACAGCTTGGCCGCCGCCGCCTCGAGGCGGATGTCGTAGCCGCCGCGATCGGCCATCTGGCAGGCCAGCTCGGTCATCGCCTCCATCGCGAAGGTGACCGCCGCCATGTCGGCGAGCTTGTGGGCGATCGCCTCGTGTTTGCCCACCGGCCTCCCCCACTGCACGCGTCCGGCGGACCAGTCGCGGCAGATCTCGAGGCAGAGCTTGGCGCAGCCCAGGGAGCCAGCGGGAATCGCCAGGCGCCCGGTGTTCAGCGTCGTGAGGGCGATCTTCAGCCCCTTGCCTTCGCCACCGATCCGGTTCTCGACCGGCACCTTGACGTCGGTGAACGACAGCACCGCATTGGCGAGCGCGCGCAGACCCATGAAGTGGCAGCGGTGCTCGACCTTGACGCCGGGCGCGCCGGTCTCGACCACGAAGGCGCTGATCTTCTTGCCGTGGGCGTCGCGCGCCATGACCACCAGGAGCTGGGCGATCGTGCCGTTGGTGCACCATAGCTTGCTGCCGTTGAGGATGTAGTGCGTGCCGTCCGCCGAGAGCTCGGCGGTGGTCGC
>JBGARM010000316.1:0-4048 GCA_044230215.1 Thermoanaerobaculia bacterium
GAGTACGGCCTGCTGCGGCCCGCCGAATAGGCTAGCTGCGCCGGGCTTTCGCGCTCGAGAGATCGCGCCGCACCGTCTGCTTCTTCCCCTTGATGGTGGTCGCGCGGAGCGCGAGGATCACGCGGTCGGCCGGCAGGACAAGAGCGAGGGCGGCGAGGAGCGCCGGCGCCGCGAGCGAGAGGCCGCCGAGCCAGCGCGACAGTCGCGAAGGGGCCGGGCTGCCGGCGCGGCGCGCGAAGAGCAGAGCGATTCCGGCACAGACCGCGCCGACCGCAATCAGCGAGCTCTGCGTGCCGAGCAGCGGAATGAGGCCGAAGCCGGCGCCGAGAGAGCCGAAGATGCAGCCCAGGGTGTTGGCGCCGTAGAGCTCGCCGAGGTCGCGGCCGATCCGATCGCCGGCCTCGCCGCCGGCGCCGGCGCGAGCCGAGTAGACGCTCACCAGCAGGGGGAAGCTCACTCCCATGAGGAGGGTGGGCGGCAGCAGGATCGGCAGCACGGCGAGCAACTGCGCCACGACGGCGACGCCGAAGCCTTGCGGTCGCAGCGCCTCGGAGAGGGCGAGCTGACGGTCGTTGAGGGTGGTGAGGAGCCAGATCGACAGAGGCGCGGTGGCGGCGATGCCGAGCTCGACCGCGGCGAGCAGGGCGAAGGGGCGGTTCAGGCGGTCGATGAAGCGCCCGATGGCGAGGCTGCCGACCGCCACTCCGAGCAGGAAGCCGAGCAGCATGAGGCTGAAGGCATAGACGCTCGAGCCGAGATAGAAGACGAGGATGCGCGTCCACAGCACCTCGAAGGCGAGACTCGTCGCCCCCATGAGCACGGCGGCGACGAGCAGGGTGCGGTCGGACCGCACCGGCTCGTTGCTCTGCTCGACCGCGACGACGGAGGTCGCCTGCGAGCGGGAGAGGGCGATCGCGCCTAGCGCGGCGGCGAAGTTGAGCGCGGCCGAGAGCAGGAGACTGGCGTGCAGGCCGAAGAGCGGGATGGTGAGGAAGCCGGCGCCGGCGACGCCGCAGACCGCGCCGAGGGTGTTGGCGCCGTAGAGCAGGGCGGTGTCCCGGCCGAGGCGGCGCGAGTCGGGAGGCGCCGCGGCCGCACTCCGGAGGTCACGCAGCCCGCGCACGATGAGCGGCAGGGTGCCGCCCATGAGCAGCGTCGGCGGCAGCAGGCAGAGC
The DNA here is from genome assembly GCA_044230215.1 of Thermoanaerobaculia bacterium. Classification (GTDB taxonomy): domain Bacteria; phylum Acidobacteriota; class Thermoanaerobaculia; order Multivoradales; family JAGPDF01; genus JAGPDF01. The sequence goes on from JBGARM010000316.1 coordinate 1,176, forward strand.
GCGGCGAGACCGATCCGCAGCAGGGAAAAGCTCCACGGGGCGCTGCTCGCGCCGCCCGCCGCGTGATCGGCGGCGACGTAGACCGCGGTCATGCCGTCGAAGAAGCGCGGCGAGATCATCGCGAACAGGCCGATGCCGACCTCGAGCAACGCATAGAGAGTGAGCGGTCGCGGCGTGCGGTCGCTCAGCCGGCCGAAGAACACGGCGCCGAGTCCGAGGCCGGCCATGAAGACGGCGAGGAGCGTCGCGGTGGCGAGCGTCGTGTTGCCGAAGACCAGCGACAGATAGCGCAACCAGGCCACCTGGTCGATCAACCCGGCGGCGCCCGAGGCGAAGAACAGGAGGGCGAGAACGCGGCGGGGCGTTCTGCCGCTGCGAGCGGCGCCGTCGCCGCGGCCCCGCCCGGGCTCAGAGGACATAGATCAGAGTCAGCACCGTCACCCCCCAGAGCAGGAGATTCACCAGGAACGGGGGGTCGTGCAGGATGGCGTCGGTCGGGCTCGCGAGATCCGACTTCTGGTAGAGCAGGAAGAGGAAGCGGAAGATGCCGAAGAGAGCGAGCGGCACCGTCGCCACCAGATGCCGTGTGCCGAGGCGCGCGGCGGTGGCAGGATCGACGGTGTAGAGGGCGTAGGAGACGACCGTCGAGGCGGTGACGACGTTGATCATCTGGTCGACGAAGGTCAGGTTGTAGTGCTCGAGCACCTTGCGCGTGCCGGCGGCGGCCGCGGGCTGCAGCGCGAGCTCGTGCCGGCGCTTGGCGAAGCCGAGGAAGAGCGCCACGAAGATCGTGCACAGCAGCAGCCAGGAGGAGACTTCGACCGCGATCGCCAGGGCCCCGGCCTCGACCCGGAGGACGAAGCCCAGGGCGATCGTCATGACGTCGAGGATGACGATGCGCTTGAGTCCGAGCGAGTAGAGTACGTTCAACGTGAGGTAGATGCCGAGGCAGATCGCAAAGCCGGCGCCGAGTCTCCAGGCGATGGCCAGGGCCGCCGCGGTGAGCACGACCGCGGCGACGAGCGCCGCTCCCGGGCCGAGCTGGCCGGCGGCGATCGGTCGGAGGCGTTTGACCGGATGCAGCCGGTCGGCCTCGCGATCGCGCAGGTCGTTGAGCAGGTAGACCGCGCTCGCGGCGGCGCAGAAGGCGAAGAAGGCCGCCGCCGATCGCCAGGCGAGCTCGGCGTGATCGAGCCGGTGGGCGAAGACGAGCGGCACGACGACGAAGAGGTTCTTCACCCACTGCGCGGGGCGCAGGGAGCGAAGGAGAGCGAGGGGCATGGCGGGTATTCTAAGCGCGCCGGCTGACGGGCGAAGAGGGGAGCGGCTGATTCTCGCCGCCCTGGCGGCGGTGTGGCTCGTTTTCTCCCTGCCGTTGCTGCTCCAGCAGCGGACCCTCCTGCAGCGCGACGTCTTCACCACCCACTTGCACCTCAAGGCCTACGGCGCGGCGGCGCTCGCTCATGGCAGCGTGCCGGCTTTCAATCCGACCTGGGCGCTCGGCCAGCCGTTCGCCGGCAATCCGAACGCCCTGCCCTACTATCCGGGGAACCTCCTCTACCTGCTGCTGCCTTTCTGGAGCGCCTTCAACGCCCACTATGTGCTGCACTGGCTACTCGCCTTCGTCGGCTTCCGCAAGCTCGCGCAGGAGCTCGGCCAGAGCGCTCTCGGCGCCGCCCTCGCGGCGCTCACCTATGCCGGCTCGGGCTACATGCTCTCCTGCCTCACCTTCTACAACCTCATCGCGGTCGCCGCCTGGCTGCCGCTGGTGCTGTGGGGGTTGGCGCGCGGCGGGCGGCGCGGGACGCTCTGGGGCGGCATCGCCTGCGGCTTCATGCTGCTCGCCGGCGAGCCGGTCACCGCGGCGCTCGGCATCGTGCTCATGGCGCTGGTCGCGGTCGAGCGTCACGGCTGGAGGCGCGGCCTTGCTGCCACCGTCGGCGTTGGCGGTCTCGGCCTCGCGGTCGCCTTGCCGCAGGTCGTAGCTGCGGCGCGGACGTTCGGGTTCACCTATCGCGGCGCGCATGGGTTGCTCTCGGCGCAGGCGGCGAATCACGCCCTGCACCCGCTGCGCCTGCTCGAGCTCCTCCTGCCCATGCCCTGGGGCCTGCCCGCGGAGTTGGGCCGTTTCGGTTTCTGGTCGAACGTGACCCCGATCGCGCCCTACATCTACTCGCTGCATTTCGGTGTCATCGGCCTGGCGCTGGTCCTCTTCGCGGCCCGGCAGCGCTGGCGCTGGGCGGCGCTCTTTGCCGCCAGCCTGCTGCTCGCCGTCCTCGGCGGCCTGTCGGGCGAAACCCTGCTCGAGCTTTCCGGCGGAATGTTCCGCTATCCCCAGAAGCTGCTGCTGTGGACGACTGTCGCCGCGGCGTTGCTCGCCGGTTGGGGATTCGATCGACTGGCGGTGGCCGCGCCCTCGCCGGAAGGCGGCAGCGGCGAGGAGCCGAAGGCCGCCCGGACGCGGGCGGCGCGCTATCTGGCGATCGGCGCCGGCGGCGCGGCGGTGGCCGCGATGCTGATGGTGGCCCTGCGCAGCCCCGTCCGCGCCCTCTTTCTCGAGCGGCTCGACGCGCGCCTGGACGTGGTAGCGGCCGCGCAGCAGACGCTCTGGTTCCTGGGTCTGCTGATTTCTGCCCTGTTGCTTGCCGCCGCGGCCTGGGCGGTTCGCCGGCAGAGCGGCCTGGCGCTCGTCGTGCTCGCCGCTCTGGCGCTGCTGCAGCTGGCGCCGATGGTCTCCACGGACGAGGTCGCCGCGCTGGCGCCGGCGGCGCCGTGGGTCGCCGAGCTCGGCCGGAACCGCGGGCACGGCGTCGACACGCTCAACTGGACCTGCTGGCTGCGCTCGAAGGTCGTGTTCGCGCTCAGGAACGGCC
>JBGARM010000317.1:0-4026 GCA_044230215.1 Thermoanaerobaculia bacterium
ATCGACGACGCCCGCGGCCGCAAGGCCTCGAAACGCGGTGGCGGCCAGGCGGACGTCGACTTCGAGGCGATCCAGGTGGCGGCGCCGGCGGCGTCGGCGCCGGTCGAGGATCTCCTCGCCCTCGACGACGCCCTCTCGCGCCTCGAGAGCGAGGCCCCCCGCCTGGCGCAGACGGTCGAGTGGCATTTCTTCGGCGGCCTCACCTTCCAGGAGATCGCCGAAGCCACCGACGTCTCCCGCCGCACCGTCCAGCGCGACTGGCGCGCCGCCCGCGCCCTGCTCCACCTCGAGCTCGCGACGACCGAAGCGTAGCGCCCGCGCTTTCCTCAGGTCTGCAGGACGCCGGTCCGGAACTCGGAGACTTCCGGGTTGTTGGCGCAGGCTTCGAGCGCCTGGGCGACGACGTCGCGCGTCGCGCGGGGATCGATGATGGCGTCGACCCAGAGACGCGCCGCGGCGTAGCGCGGGTTCATGGCGTCGGCGTAGCGCTTCTGGATGTCGGCGAGGCGCTCCGCCTTCTCCGCCTCGGAGACCTCCTCGCCGCGGTTCTTGAGCTGAATCGAGAGCAGCGTGCGCGAGGCCTGCTCGCCGCCCATCACCGCGATCGACGCCGACGGCCAGGCGAAAAGGAAGCGCGCGCCGTAGGCCTTGCCGCACATGGCGTAGTTGCCGGCGCCATAGCTGTTGCCGACGAAGACGGTGATCTTCGGCACCACCGAGTTGGCCACCGCGTTCACCATCTTGGCGCCGTCCTTGATGATGCCGCCGCGCTCCGAGCGCGAACCCACCATGAAGCCGGTGACGTCCTGCAGGAAGAGCAGCGGGATCTTCTTCTGGTTGCACAGCTCGACGAAGCGCGCCCCCTTGTCGGCCGAGTCGCTGTAGATGACGCCGCCGATCTGCAGCTCCTTGTCGCGCGGCTCGAGCCCGGTGCGGCGGTCGACCACGGAGCGCTGGTTGGCGACGATGCCGACCGCATGGCCGCCGATCCAGCCGGTGCCGCAGACCATCGTCCGGCCGTAAGTCTCCTTGAACTCGTCGAACTCCGAGCCGTCGAGCAGGCGCGCCAGGAGCTCGTGGGCGTCGTAGGGCCGCGAACGTTCGACCGGCATGATGCCGAGAAGCTCCGCCGGGTCGTGCAGCGGCGCCACGGGCGCGCGGCGCGCGAACGGCGCACGCTCTCCCGCCGCGAGCTGGGCGAACTGCGAACGCAGCTTGACGAAACAGGCCGCCTCGTCGGGATGGCGATGGTCGACGACTCCCGAGATGTCCGCCTGCACCACGGCGCCGCCCAGGGCCTCGTTCTCGATCCGCTCGCCGATCGCCGCCGCGACCAGATGCGAGCCGGCGAGGAAGATCGATCCGGTGCCCTCGACGATGTGCGTCTCGTCGCTCATGATCGGCAGATAGGCGCCGCCGGCGACGCACGAGCCGACGATCGCCGCCATCTGGAAGACGCCGGCCGCGGAAAGACGGGCATTGTTATAGAAAATCCGGCCGTAGTGCTCGCGGTCGGGGAAGATCTCGTCCTGCATCGGCAGGAACACCCCCGCCGAATCCACCAGATAGACCACCGGCAGGCGGTTCTCGAGCGCGATCTCCTGCGCCCGCAGGACCTTCTTGATGCCGAGCGGGAACTTCGCGCCGGCCTTGACGGTGGCGTCGTCGGCGACCACCATCACGTCGCGGCCATGGATGCTGCCGACCCCGGTCACCACCCCCGCCGCCGGCGCTCCGCCCCATTCGGCGTACATGCCGTGCGCCGCCCAGAGGCCGAGCTCTAGAAAGGCCGCGCCCGGATCGCACAGGGCCGCCACGCGTTCGCGTGCCGCGAGCTTCCCCTGCTCGCGCTGGCGCGCCTGCGCCTTGGCGCCGCCACCCTGCCGCAGCTCGCCCTCCTCTGCGGCCAGCCGGGCGATTTCGGCGGTCCAATGCTCCTGTCGACGCCGGAACTCGGCGTCGATCTTCAACTTCGATTCCATGGCCGGCAACGAGCTCTCCCCTGGCAGGCTGGTGGATTATACGGGCCGGTAAGCGATCCAGGCTCGTCCGCGGGGAGGGCGCAGAGTCAGCGTGGTCGGATCACTCGATCTCGAAAGCCAACACCGTCGGCATCTCGTCACCGTAGGCGTGGTGATACAGGAAGATCCAGTCGCCCGGGACGTCGATCAGGACCGCCTGTCCCGGCTCCAGGTCGTTCAAGAGGTTGCCGAAACTCGGACCGCGAAAGCGGTAGATGGTTCCGTTCTCGTCCAGCTTGACCGAGACTTCCCGGCCCCGCACGCGATGGATGCTGCCGTTCATGTCCCCGAGCGCCGGCAGGGACAGCGAGAACTTGCGATCGAACTTGGCGCCGTTCAACTCGCTGGTCTCCGGGTTGTAGAGATCGCCGACCTTGAACAGCTCCCGGCTGTCGGCACCGAGCCGGAACTGCACCACCTTGGCGGTCTTCGGATTGCGCAGCCAGGCGGTGCCCTTCTCGAGATCGACGCGAATGATCCTGCAGCAGGCCTGGTCCTCTTCGGCGGCCTTCGCAGGTGCTGTGGCGAGGAATGCGCCGACGATCCAGGCAACGACGACGAACATCTGCGAACGACCTTGGAACTTCATGGGCCTCTCCTTCGCGAAGTATCGAACCGAAACTAAGAGCTTACCCGACAACTGCTGCCGCGCCACTGGGCAGCCGCCAGGGTCCCGGGTCGGCGGCGGGACCACCCTGGCGCTCGGAGCCTGCCGTCCGCACCTCGTCGGCGAATTCGCCGGCGGTTGCCCGGTGCTACGATCCAGCCCATGCAGGTTCGTCTCCTCGCTTTCGCGTCGGCGGTCGAAGCGCTGGGATCTTCCTCCCGCGACTGGCAGCGGGCGGGAGAGCTCTCTGTCCGCGCGCTGCGCCAGCAGCTGGCGAGCGACTTTCCCGCCCTCACGCCACTTCTCGCCCGCCTGGCGATCGCCGTCGACGGGACCCTCGCGAGCTCCGAGACCCGCGTTACGGAGGGCGCCGAAGTGGCCCTCCTGCCCCCTGTTTCGGGCGGTTGAACGTGCGCTCGGGGTTGACGACAAGCCCTCTCGACGTCGCCGGCATGCTCTCCGCCGTGGCGGCCCCCGACTGCGGCGCCATGGCGGTCTTCGTCGGCACGGTTCGCAACCACCATGAGGGTCGCGAGGTGGTGGCGATCGACTACAGCGCTTACGAGGCGATGGCGGCGAAGACCCTCGAGCAGATCGCCGCGGAGCTCGCCGAGGCGACGCCGGGGCTGCGCCTCCTGCTGCGCCACCGGCTCGGTCGAATCGCGGTCGGCGAGGCCTCGATCGCCATCGTCGCCGCCTCTGCGCGCCGGGAAGCCGCGCTGACGGCGATTCGCACGGCTCTCGAGCGCGTCAAGTCCGAAGCCCCGATCTGGAAGCTCGAGATCTACGCCGACGGCAGCGAACGCTGGCGCGAGGAGGAGCCGCTCGCCTCCCCCGCGAGCGACGGCGCGGGCTGAGCCTCCCGCCTCAGGCGCCGGGGGTGCGCGGCGGTCCGGCGAGCAGGAGCTTGATGAGCTCGACTTGCCGCGTCGTACCGACCTGCTGGTAGATACCGCCGAGACAGGAGGAGATCACCGCCGTGGGCACGCCAAGCTCGGTGGCGACTTCGGGAATGCTGCGGCCGCGCAGCAGGTGGCCGACCACCTGGGCCTGCTCGAAGGACAGGTCGTAGCGCGCTGCGAGCGCCACCGCCGGATCCTCGGCATCGGCGCGCGGATCGAAGAGCAGGACGACGGCGACCGCCGTCGGCAGGGCATCGGCGAAGCGTGGCGAGGCGATCACCAGCACTTCGAGCGCGCCGTCGCCGCCGCGCGAGATCCGCATCGATTCGGTGGCGACGCGGCGCTCGTCGAACTGGCTGTCGGAGGCGAACAGCGCCGCCAGCGAGCGATCGAGCGCCAGGCTGGCTCCGCGCAGCCGGCCCTCTTCGATCCGAAGCTCGTTCTGGACCGCGAGCTTGGCACGCGCCGCCGGGTTGGTCTGCAGCACGACGCCGTC
>JBGARM010000318.1:0-4010 GCA_044230215.1 Thermoanaerobaculia bacterium
GTAGTCGAGCGCGACGAGATCGAGCACGCCTCCGATGCGCGACGGGTTCAGCGGAGTCGCCGCCTCGCCGAGGGGGAGGTTGTGCATCGTCGGTACGCCCTCGACGCCGTGGCTCGCGAGCGGTGATCCGGCAAGCCGCTCGAAGCGCGCTTCCGCCGTGATCGAGCGCGCGTCGACCGCCGCGGCGTCGTCCTCGGCGTCGCCGATGCGCGGCACGACCCAGAAGACGCGCTCGCCGGCTTCGACGCGCTCTACGGCCACGGCGTCGTGCAGGCCGACGCAGCGCTCGGCCGCCTCGACGAGATCGTCGCCACCGAGGGCGAGAACTGCGTCGCCGCCCCCGAGCGTCTCTGCCTGCTGCAAAACCGCTTCGCGGTCGAGGTGAGCTGGACCAACTACCAGGGAGCTTCCGGCAGCGGCATCGCCCGGCCGTTGACCAGCGACTCGGGCCTCTTCTGGTTCTTCGCCCCGGCAAACCTCGAGCTGCTGGTGAAGATGGTCGACGGCTGCAGCTTCAACGGCCACTACTGGGTCTACGCCGCAGCGACGACCGATGTCGAATACCACCTGCGGGTGACCGAGACTGCGACCGGCGCCTACCGGACCTTCGACAACACGCTGGGCACCGCCTCCCCTGCTTTCACCTCGATCGACGCCTTCCCCTGCGACAACTGACCGACAGCGGGAGAGAGCCGGCCTTTCCGGACTCCAGCGCGCCGGTGGAGACGTCGACGGCCGTCGCAGCCATGTGATTTGCTTCGCTCAGAGGTATGCCATGACCCTACCGGCTCTCCGTCGTACGATTCTCGCCGCCATGCTCTTCACTCCCGGCCTCCCGGCCTTCGCCGCCGACGCGCCCGCCGCCGATCCGCGCTACACCTGGAACCTCCAGGATCTCTACCCCTCCGAAGCAGCGTGGGTGGCGGCCAAGGAGGCCGCTGTCGCGGAGCTGCCGCAGCTCGCGTCGTGTCGCGGGCACCTGGGCGAGTCCGCCGCCAGGCTGGCCGACTGCCTCGATACCGTCTTCGACCTCGACCGTCGCCTGAGCCAGGTCGGGGTCTACGCGACGATGAACTTCGATCTCGACACCCGGGTCGGCCGGGCGCAGCAGATGCAGGAGCAGGCGCGCCTGGCGCGCACCGCGTTCGCCGCAGCGGCCTCGTGGCTCCGTCCGGAGGTCCTCGCCGTGGGCGCCACGACGATCCGCGGCTTCGTCGCCGCCGAGCCGCGCCTCGCGCCCTACAAGCAGCCGCTCGAGGAGATTCTTCGCCGTGGGCCGCATACGCTCGATCCCGAATCCGAGCGCATCGTCGCCGAGACCGGCACAATGGCGAGCGCAGGGCAGTCGATCCGCGACGTCTTCGTCAACGCCGATTTCCCCTACCCGACGATCCAGCTGTCCACGGGGGACAGCGTCCGGCTCGACGCCCAGGCCTACACGAAGTACCGCGCATCGACCCAACGCGCCGACCGGCTGGCGGTGTTCACGGCGTTCTGGGATCGCTACAACGAGTACACCCGCACGCTGGGCACGGCCCTGGGCGCGCAGGTGCAGGCGCACGAGTTCTCGCGCAAGATGCGCAAATTCGACTCGGCGCTCGACGCGGCGCTCTTCGGCGACAACATCCCGACGGCCGTCTACACCGAGCTCGTCGCCGACCTGCACGCCAATCTGCCGACGCTGCACCGCTACCTCAGGCTCCGCCAGCGGATGATGGGCCTCGACAAGCTCGGCTACGAGGACCTCTACGCCCCGATCGTGCAGAAGTACGACCGCCGGTTCACCCCCGAAGAGGCGACGGCGGTGACCCTCGAAGCGGTGGCGCCGCTGGGCCCCGAGTACCAGGGGATCCTCCGCGACGGATTCCGCAACCGCTGGGTCGACTGGTTCCCGTCGCCCGGCAAGCGCTCCGGCGCCTACAGCACGGGCGCCTACGGTATCCACCCGTTCCAGCTCCAGAACTTCACCGGTCTCTACGAGGAAGTCTCCACGCTGGCCCACGAAGCCGGCCACTCGATGCACTCGTTCCTCGCCGACCGCGCGCAGCCCTACCCGACGCACGACTATCCGATCTTCATCGCCGAGGTCGCTTCGACGCTGAACGAAAACCTGCTGGTCCACTCGATGCTGGCGAAAGCGGCTTCGGACGACGAGCGGCTGGCTCTCCTCGGCAGCTACCTCGATGGCCTGCGCACGAACGTCTTCCGGCAGGGCATGTTCGCCGAGTTCGAGCTGCGCATCCACGAGATGGCCGCCAAAGGCGAGCCGCTCAACGGCGAGAACCTCTCGGCCCTCTACCTCCAGCTGCTGCGCGAGTACTACGGCCACGACGCCGGCGTTTGCGAGGTCAACGACAGATACCGCGCCGAGTGGGCCTACATCCCGCACTTCTACTACGACTTCTACGTCTACCAGTACTCGACCAGCATGGTCTCCTCGATCAAGATCGCCGACGGCATCCGCGCCGAGGCCGCAGCCGTCCCCGCCTCGACCGCCAAGCGCGACGCCTACCTGAAAATGCTCGCTTCGGGTTCGTCCCGCTACGCCTTCGACATGCTCAAGGAGGCCGGAGTCGACATGACCACGCCGGCGCCGTTCGCCGCCGCGATGCAGGAGATGAACCGCATCCTCGACGCCATGGAGGCGATTCTCGACCGGCGCGAGGGCAAGGCGAGCGGCAAGTGACCGACGACGCCCTCGGCGCCTGGGTCACCCGCTGCATGACGAGGTGAATCATGGCTGCCAAGCACAAGCTCCTGCCGCTCATCCACCCGGGCGAGATCCTGTTCGAAGAGTTCATGAAGCCGCTCGAGCTCTCGATCAACCGGCTGGCGCGCGAGCTCATTGTGCCGCCGGGGCGGGTGAGCGCGATAGTGAACGGCAAGCGTTCGATCACGGCCGATACCGCTCTGCGCCTGGGGAAGTACTTCGGCGTGTCGCCCGAGCTCTGGATGGGCCTGCAGGCCGACTACGACCTGCGCGTTGCCCAGCGCTCTATCGGCGCCGAGGTCGCCCGGCGAATCCAGCGACACGCCGCCTGAGCGGCGCTAAGACCCCGACTCGCTGTCCCCCGGAAGTTGCTGCACATACCCGCCGTCTCAACGCCGTCTCGGGTTGCGGTCGCAGTCAGCGCTGGCCGGGAGGGGGCCGCTCAGTTGTCTTCGTCGTCGACCAGCAGGCCGAGGAGATCGGTCGTGGTCAGGATGCCGACGACCTTGCGGTCGCGCGTCACCAGCAGGCGGTGGATGCGGGCGTCGATCATCTTGGCGGCGACCTTGCCGATCGGCATCTCCTCGTCGACGGCGAGAACCGACGGGGTCATGATCTCGCCCACCGTCTCGTCCGACTCGGCGACGCGCAAGCCAGCGATGTCCTCGGCGTTGAAGCGCTCCTCCCAGCTCTTCAGGTAGTAGTCGGAGTCGCCGTGGGTGAGGACCGCCTCGTCGCGCCCGGTGAGCGAGCGCGCGACGTCGGAGAGCGAAACGACGCCGACCAGCTTGCCCTCGACATCCTCGACCGGAACGCCGGAGATCTCGTTCTCGACCAGGAACTCGGCGAGCTCGGCGACCGTCATGTCGTCGGGCACAGTGAGCAGCTCGCTGTTCATCACGTCTTTGGCGGTCAGGTCTCGCATCGTCGTCTCCCTGCCGCCGGCGAGTACCACGGGGCCGGCGGCAGAACGAACGTACCGCCGCCACCCCCCCCACGCCCCGCCCTTTGGGGCTGGACGCGGATCCGGGTGGTGACCGGCCTCGCGGCGCGAGCGGAGAGCCGCGACCGCAGAGGGTAGACTTTCGAGTTGTGCCCGACGCCTGGAGCCGCTCGCAGCCCGCGGCGCCGCCGCCGAACGCCGACCAGGCGGTGCCGTCGAAGCGCGCCAACCGGGTGGCGGCGCTGCCGCCGGCGTTGAGGAAGGCGCCGCCGACGACGAGGTCGCCGTTGCCGAGCACGGCCATCGTGCGCACGGCATCGTCACAACCGACGCCGAAGGTCGCCGGATACGAGTAGG
>JBGARM010000319.1:0-4001 GCA_044230215.1 Thermoanaerobaculia bacterium
GTTCCTTCCTGCTCGCCGCCGGACTGTTCCTGCTGTCGCTGTTCACCTGCGTCACTCTCGGCGGCGGCTTTCTCCTCGCCGCGCGCACCGACGTGATCACCGACCTGGTTCCACTGCTCCTGCCCGAGACCGTGCAGAGAGTGTGGACCGATCCCGAGCTCTTGCGCTGGGGCTTCGCCTTCGCGCTGCCGGTGCTGGCGATCCTCCTGGCGCACGAGATGGGCCACTATCTCTACTGTCGGCACTACGGCCTGCCGGCGACGCCCCCCTATTTCCTGCCCGCGCCGCTGGGTCTCGGCACCTTCGGCGCCTTCATTCGCATCCGCGGCGCCATTCGCAGCAAGCGGGTGCTGTTCGACGTCGGCGTGGCCGGGCCGATCGCCGGCTTCGTCGCGCTGCTCCCCTTCCTCGTCTACGGTGTCGCCCACTCCGCGCCGGCGACGGTCCAGAGGGTGCCCGAGAGCTCGGCAGCGATGTTCCTCTATCTGCCCGGCAAGAGTCTTCTCTACCAGGCCCTCGTCCGCTTCTTCCACGGTCCGCTGCCGGCGGACGTGATCCTCAATCCGCATCCGTTCGCGCTCGCCGCCTGGGTCGGCTGCTTCGCCACGATGCTGAACCTGCTGCCGCTCGCCCAACTCGACGGCGGCCACCTGCTCTACGCCGTCGTCGGCCGGAGGCAGTTCCGTATCGCCCGCCTGCTCTGGTTCGTACTGCTCGCCGGCGGGTTCCTCTGGCCGGGCTGGTTCCTGTGGAGCCTGATCGTCCTCGTCATGGGCCTGCGCCACCCGCCGGTGATGGACGAGGCGGAGCCGCTGGATCGGCGACGCCGCTGGTTGGCGATCGCCGCGCTGGCGATCTTCGTGCTGTGCTTCATGCCGGTGCCGATCTCGTCGATCGCCATCGGCCTGCCCTGATCCGGACCCGGATTCAGAAATCGAGCACCAGCGTCACCGGTCCATCGTTGATTTTGACTGACGCAGGGTGTCGGCGAAGAGCTCGACCAGTGGCGCCGCGACCTCGCCCGGCGCCGCGCCTTCGAACGACGGCCGGCGGCCGCGCGAGGTATCGGCGAGCAGCGTGAACTGCGAGACCACCAGGACTTCGCCGCCGACCCCGGCGAGGTCGAGGTTCATCTTGCCGGCGGCGTCTTCGAACAGCCGCAGGCCCGCGACCTTCTGCGCCGCGCGCCGGGTCACCGCGGCATCGTCGCCGCTGGCGACGCAGACGAGCGCCAGCAGGCCGGCTCCGATCCGCGCCAGTTCCTGCCCGTCGACCTCGACCGCCGCCCGACTGACGCGCTGCAAGACGATGCGCAAGAAATCCGTCCTATCTCTCCAGAAAGGAGATCGGCGAGGGTCCGCGATGCGTATGATACCGTCCCGGCCACGCCGAGAGGGAGCACGATCATGGTCAACAAAGTGATTCTGGTAGGAAACCTGGGCCGCGACCCGGAGATGCGGGCGCTTCCCAGCGGTCAGCAGGTTGCGAACTTCTCGCTCGCCACGTCGCGGCGCTACAAGGACCGCGACGGCAACCGCAAGGACGAGACCGAGTGGCACAACATCGTCGTCTACGGCAAGCAGGCCGAGATCGCCGGCCAGTACCTGACGAAGGGCAAGATGGTTTTCGTCGAGGGCCGCATCCAGACCCGCTCCTGGGACGACAAGGAGAGCGGCAAGAAGCAGTACAAGACCGAGATCATCTGCGACAACTTCCAGATGCTCGGCTCGAAGGGTGACGGCGGCGGGGGCGGCCAGCGCGACTCCGGCGCCAGCGCGCCCGCGGGCGGCGGGCACGACGGCGGAGCCGGCGACTTCCAGGACGACGATATTCCGTTCTAGCGCCCGCGAACGTCCGGTTGCCGGCGGGCGACGTCGGCAGCCAGGCGCTCCATGCTGCGGCGCAGCTCGGGGAGGGCCGGCGTCGCCGGTGCGGCCTTGCGCCAGCGACCGAGTTGCGCCCGCAGGCGCGCAAGCCGTCGCGCCGCCTCCTCGAGCCGCAGGCGCAGCGCCTTTTGGCACAGCGCGCCGGCAATCTCCGGCGCCGCCTCCAGACGGCGACAGAAGAGCAAGGCGTCGCATCCCGCGGCGAGCGCCAGCGTACCGAGCTCGGGCAGCGTGCCGAGCTCCCCGAGCGCCCCCATCTCGAGATCGTCGCTGAACACCGCGCCACGAAATCCCGATTTCTTTCGCAGCAGCTCTATCGCAATCGTCGGGCTGAGGCTCGCCGGCCACTCCACTTCTCCCCAGCCCGGGTAGATGGCGTGACCGACCATCACGGACTCGGACTCAGAAAAAAGCTCGGTAAAGGGGGTCAGGTCCCGCGCGAGCTCGGCTTGCGTCGCCCGGATGTGGGCACCCTTCAGGTGGGTGTCTGCGGTCGCCCGCCCGAGCCCGGGGAAATGCTTGATGCAGCCGCCAGTTCCGGCTTCGTGCAGACCCCGCAGGACTGCCTTCGCGCGCGCTGTTACCTGGCGCGGCTGGGTGCCGAAGGTGCGCCCGTCGAGGGCGTTGCCGGCAATCCCATGGTCGAGGTCGACGACCGGCGCAAAGTCGAGGTCGAAGTCGAAGGCGCGGAGCGCCTGGCCGAGGAGCCTGCCGGCGCGCTTCGCTGCAGCCGGCGGGCAGTGTGCCAGCGCCGCCGCGGCGGGGGCCGGCGCGACGACATTTCGCAGGCGGTCGACTCTGCCACCCTCGGCGTCGAGGCAGAAAATGGCCTGCGGCGCCACGGCGCGGAGATCGGCGACCAGCTGCCGCAGCTGCGCCTCGTCCTGGATGTTGCGGGTCACCAGCACGATTCCCGCCGGCCGCACCTCGCGCAGGAGCCTCGCTTCGTCGCCGGCGAGCGCCGCGCCCTCGACGCCGAGAAAGAGGACCTCTCCCCCCCTCACTGCAGGCGATCCTTGAGACTGGCCAGAAGATTGAGCGCGGCGAGCGGCGTCAAGCGCTCGAGATCCAGCTCGCGGAGGATGGAGGCGACGGCCTCCTCGTTGCGCAGCGGCGGCGTGAACAAAGGCAGTTGCGCGGTTCTGCGGTCGGCCGGCAGCTCGCCGTGGGCGAGGCGCGGCCGGCCCTCGGGATCGAACTCCTTGGCTTCGAGGTTCGCCAGCACCTGCTCGGCCCGCTTGACCACAGCCTCGGGCAGTCCGGCGAGCTTCGCGACATGGATGCCGTAGGACTTGTCGGCGCTGCCGGGCGCCACCCGGCGCAGAAAGACGATACGGTCCTCCCACTCCTTGACCGCCATCGTGCGGTTGACGACGCGCGGCAGGAGCTCCGCCAGCTCGGTGAGCTCGTGGTAATGGGTGGCGAAGAGCGTCAGCGGCCGCACCTGCTCGTGCAGATGCTCGACGATCGCCCAGGCGAGCGAGAGCCCGTCGAAGGTTGCCGTGCCCCTGCCGACTTCGTCGAGGATGACCAGGCTCTCGCGGCTGGCGAAACGCAGGATGTTCGAGGTCTCGATCATCTCGACCATGAAAGTCGACTCGCCCCGGGCGAGGTCGTCGGAGGCGCCGACGCGCGAGAAGATCCGGTCGACCAGACCGATGGCGGCGCGCCGCGCCGGAACGAAGCTGCCGGCCTGCGCCATGAGGACGAGCAGCGCGGCCTGGCGAAGATAGGTCGACTTGCCGCCCATGTTCGGACCGGTGAGCAGCACGATCTGGGAGCTCGCGGGATCGAGCTCGAGGTCGTTGGGGACGAAGCTCTCGCCGAGCGCCGCTTCGAGCACCGGGTGGCGGCCCTCCTCGATCGCGATACCCGATCCGGCCGGCAACAGCCGGGGTCGCACGTAGCCGCGCCGCGCCGCGACCTCGGCGAAAGTGCCGACGGCGTCGATGGCGGCGATCGCCTGTCCGAGACACTGCAGGCGCGCGGCGTTGGCGGCGACGCTGGCGCTGGGGGCCGGCATGTACGCCTTCCTGTGGTGGGGCGGCCTGCCGGCGGCGCTGCGCGGGCCGGTGGCCGCCTATGTGCTGGTGATCGCGCTGATGGCGGCCCAGG
>JBGARM010000031.1:0-14324 GCA_044230215.1 Thermoanaerobaculia bacterium
CGGCCGAGATCGGCGGTGCCGTCGGCGCGGCGCGCGCCGCCGACCCACATCGGCCAATTGTCGTTCGAGTTGGCGCGCGGGATCCTCTCCACCGCGAGCGAGGCGAGGTCGACCAGCCAGATCGGCGTCGTCTGACCGCCGCGGTAGCGCTTCCAGGCGCGCTGCCACTGGCCGTGCGGCACGTAGGCGAGACGCTTGCCGTCGGGCGAAGGCGAGGCCATCCAGACCGAGGGGAGCGGCAGGCGCTCCGGCCAGCCGCCGGCGGCGGGGACGGAGAAGATGTGGGCGTCGTCGGTGCCGCTCGCGCGGGCAGACAGGAAGAGAAGACTCGCGCCGTCGGCGGACCAGGAAAGGAGCTGGTCGCGGCCCGGGTGCCAGGTCAGCCGGCGCGGCTCGCCACCGGCAGCGGGCACGGTGTAGAGGTCGGTGTTGCCGTCGTATTCGCCGGTGAAGGCGACCGTCTGGCCGTCGGGAGAGAAGAGCGGATGCGATTCGATTCCCACTCCGGTCGTCAGGCGGCGCGCCGCGCCGCCGTCACGCCCGACGATCCACAGGTCGTCGGCGTAGCCGAAGACGACCGAATTCGCCGAGACCGTCGGCGTCCGCAGGAGAAGCGGCGCTCCGGGGGTCGCGGCGACGCTCGCGGAGCCAATGACGACGGCGAAGAGGGCGAAAAGAGTCGGCAGGGCTCGGCGCATGTTGAGTTGTCTCCTGGACGGCGGGGCGGTGGCGGTCTACCCGGTACTTCGCTTCAGCGAGCGGAATGTTTCGCCGCTCCCATGCCCGAGCATATTCGCTCCGCCGACAGCAGACAGGGTCGAGCCGTGCGCGCGGCTCGCGGGAAGAGCGCCGCCGCTCGGCTCAGGGGAGAACGGCGGACCAGGCCGCCGTGTTGCCGCTGGCAAAGCCGTCCAGGAAGATGCCGGTCAGCGAAGCGGCGCAGTATCGGCTGCCGCGCTGGGTGAAGTTGGCGCCGCCCCAGATGATCATCTCCGCGCCGGTCCACTCCGTCGACCAGCGCCCGCCGACAGGCATCGCCGGCGCATTCGCCAGGGTCGTCGCGCGCCAGCTGTCGGTCGCGGGGTCGTAGCGTCCACCGCTGGAATCGTCGGCGCCGCCCCAGAGCAGGAGCTCGCTGCCGGTCCAGACGCCCTGGGCGATGCGCGGTGTCGGCGCTCCCAGCGGGTTGATGGTCGTCCAGCTGTCGGTCAGCGGGTTGTAGCGCGCGCCGTCGTCGAGATCGCCGAGGAACAGCCAGTCGTTGCCCCCCCAGACGAACATCTCGGTGCCCGTCCAGACGCTGACCGGCCACATCCGGGTGATCGGAGAGTCAGGCACGTTCGTCGGTGTCCAGTGGTCCGTGACCGGGTTGTAGCGGCCGCCCGTCGGCGTCGTTCCGTCGTTGATGAAGCCGCCCCAGATGATCATCTCGGTGCCGGTCCAGACGGCGGCGTGGTGGTCGCGCGCCCCGGGGGCGTCGACGATGCTGGCGTCGGTCCAGGTGTCGGTCGCCGGCCGGTAGCGCCTGGCGACGGTGTCGGTGCCGATGCCGCCGAAGGCGATCATCTCGCTGCCGGTCCAGACGACGGAGTAGCCAGGGCCGGCGGACGGGGCGTTCGTGGTGGTCATCACGCTCCAGCTGTCGGTCGCCGGGTTGTAGCGCCCGCCGAGCGATCCGCCACCCCAGAAGATCGCCTCGGTACCGGTCCACACGGAAACTTCCGCGGTGAACGGAGCGTCGACGGTGCTGACGGCCCGCCAGCTGTCGGTCGCCGGATCGTAGCTCGCACCGGGGGCGAAGCTCCCGCCCCAGCCGCTGCCGCCCCAGATGATCATCTCGCTGCCGGTCCAGGCCGCGGCGTGCAGGCCGCGCGCGGCGGGGACGTTCATCGTGCCGGTCGGGTGCCAGAGGTCGAGCGCCGGGTCGTAGCGGCCGCCGTCGTAGTGAAAGAGACCGTCGTCGTCGAGGCCGCCCCAGACGATCATCTCCGTGCCGGTCCAGACGGCGGTGATGCCCTGACCGTTGTTGGCGGAGTTCACCGGATTGGTCGGCGTCCAGGTGTCGGTCACCGGATCGTAGCGGCCGCCGGCGACGACGCCGGAGCTGCCCCCCTGGACGATCATCTCGCTGCCGGTCCAGACCGCGGCATGGAAGACGCGGTAGGACGGCGCGTCGACGGTGCTCGTCGGCGCCCAGGAGTTCGTCGCCGGGTTGTAGCGCCCGCCGCTGCCGTCGTAGGCGGGTGGATTCGCGCCCCCCCAGACGATCATCTCGGTGCCGGTCCAGACCGCCGTGTGATAGCAGCGCGCGTTGGGAGCGAAGGCGCTGGCGACCGATGCCCACGAGTTGGTGGCGGGGTTGTAACGCGCGCCGTCGCCGTAGAGCTCGCCCAGGTGAACGTTGTAGCCGTTCCAGATGATCATCTCGGAGCCGGTCCAGACGGCGGAGTGATAGGCCCGCGGGGTGAGCGGTGCGGTGGTCATGAAGGCCCAGCTGTTGCTCACCGGATCGTAGCGGCCGCCGCTGTTCAGGAGTCCGGTGTTCCCCTCGCCTCCCCAGACGATCATCTGCGTGCCGGTCCAGACGACCGAAGCATTGGCGCGCGGCTGCGGAGCGAAGGCGAGCGCCGTCTCTGACCAACTGTCGGTCGCCGGATCGTAGCGGCCGCCGCTGGCGTCGGCCCGGCCGCCCCAGACCACCATCTTCGTGCCGGTCCAAACCGCGACGTGCGACTGCCGCGCTCCCGGCGAACCGAGGCTCGGCAGGAGCTTCCAGGTGTCGGTGGCCGGATCGTAGCGGCTGCCGTCGCCGTAGATCGTGCCGACCGAGCTCATGCCGCCGAAGACGATCATCTCGCTGCCGGTCCACACTGCCGTGTGCCAGTAGCGCGGCTCGAGCAGTTGCAGGGTCGGCGTCCAGCTGTCGTCCGCGCAGGCCGTGCCGACCACGGCGGGGAGCCGGTAGTCGAAGTCGGCCGTGCCCGGATTCGGCGTCAGCCGCGAGCGGGTCTCGTTCCACCACGTCTCGAACGGGCGCTTCGTCCCTTCGGGCGTGGTCGCGCCCTGCAGCCGCTCGTCCCGATCGTATTCGGCGCGCAGGAGGCGATCGACCAGCACCGGCCGGGCGAGGCATTCGGCGGCCAGAGTCGGATCGTCGTCGAGTGCAGCGAAGATTTCGCGCAACCGCGCCGGCGACTGCGAGTGCGCCGCCATCCGGTCGAGCTCGGCCTGCACCTGCTGGGGGGAGACGTTCACCTGCCAGAGCTCGCGCAGCGCCGCCGCTTTCAGCTCGAGATCCTCGGCCCGCCGCCGCAGGAGTTCCTGCGGGATAGCCTGCGCGAACGACGCCTGCGGATCGCCGGAGCGGTGTTTCCAGTAGACGCGCTCGATCGCCGCCTGGCAGCGCACACGGGCGTCGAGGCTCAGCGGAGCGGACGGGCCTTCTGCCGCCATCGCCGCCATCGCGCCCGCGAGCGCGAGCGTGGTGAAGAGCGTGACCGCGCGACATCGTTGTCGGACTCGATCCATCACCCAACCTCCCGGAGGTGCATCCCTGGATGAGACAGCGGACGCACTGCAGTGGAACAGCCCGTCTCAGCCGATCTCGATCAGGAGCTTGCCGGCGGTCGCCCGGCTCTCGAGGCGGCGGTGGGCGTCGGCGGAGTGGGCGAGCGGGAAGCGGCTGTCGATGCGCACGTCGAGATCACCCGCAGCCGCGAGATCGAAGACGAAGCGGCTGCGCAGAGCCAGCTCCTCCGGGGTCCGGGCGTAGTCGAAGAGCGACGCCGAGACCAGCGTCCGGCTGCCCAGCACCGGCCGCGGGGAGAACGGCGCGATCATGCCGCTCGACTGGCCGAAGACGATCACCGTGCCGCGCACCCGCGTCGCCCGCACGCTGTCGAGAAAGGTCGTCTGGCCGACGCCGTCGATCGTCAAGTCGACGCCGCGGCCTTCCGTCGCCGCGAGCACGACGTCGGCGAAGCGGGTCTCGGTGTAGAGGATCACCTCGGCGCAGCCGGCGGAGCGCGCGAGCGCCGCCTTCGCCGGCGTCGAGCAGGTGCCGAAGACCCGCGCCCCGGCGCGCTTGGCGAGCTGGCAGGCCAACAACCCGACGCCGCCCGCTGCCGCGTGAACGAGCACGGTGTCGCCGGGAGTCACCGGCCGGATGCCGTGCACCAGGTAGTGCGCCGTCATCCCCTGGAGCGGCAGCGCGGCGCCGAGCTCGAACGACAACCCTGCAGGCAGCTCCAACGCAATGCGAACCTCACCCGGCCCAGGGACAGGGAGAGGAATCTCGTCGAGCTGCAACACTTCGGGACCGCCCTTGCTGTGAAATCGAATGGCACGCATACGCCGATTGTACGGCCGCAAGCTCGCGGTGAAACCGGCCACAGGGAGAGGCGCTCCGCAGTCGTAGGATGCTCGAGTGCCTCGCACCCGCCCCGTAGTCGTTTTTTCAGTTTGTGTGCCTTTGTTTTTTTTCGCAGCGCAGGCAAGGGTGGCTCCGGCAAGCGTCCTCGCCGATGTCCCCGGCGACGACTGGAGTCTGCCGGCCTGGGTAACGCCCAGCGCGAACAGCGGATTTTTCTCGGAAGCGGCGGCGCCCGCGTACAACGTCAACGTCCGTGTCGCCGACTTCACCTGGCGGCAGCTCCAGCCGACACCGGGGTCCTTTTCGACGACGACGACGGACACGGTCTACGGCATGAACTTTCCGTCCTGGAACTCGCAGCTCGCCGGGTCGGATCCGATCTGGCTCCGTCTCTGGGTCTCCGGCGCCGACTGGGCGCCGCAGTGGGTGCAGACGTTGTGCGGCGTCTCCGCTGTCGGGATGGGATACGAAGGCGACGCCCACCTGCCGATCTGGAACGCCTGCTTCTGGCAGCAGGCGCGCGAGCTCTTCCGCCAGGTGCTGGTCGTGCACGGCCTGCGCTCGGACCCGCGCTTGAAGTTCCTCTACGTCCCCGGCGGCTTCACCTGGTGCGAGTTCGACTACGACATCCCCACCCAGGCGGCGGCGAACTCCGGCCTCACCTTCGCCACCTTCGACGGCTGGTTCCAGCCGGCGATGCAGGATCTGGTCGACATCCTCAACGGCGAGAACGCCGACCCCACCGATGACTTCGCCTGGAAGCTGGTCTTCACCGGCGAGGACTATCCGTTCGGCCCCTGGGACACGCTCGACGACCTGCACGCCCGCGACGCGGTGGCGAAGGGCATGGGGATCCGCACCGGCATCACCGAAGTGTTCAACTTCCATCTCAACCACGTCCCGGCCTACGGCACGACGATCGCCGCCGACGGTCACATGACGACCGACGAGAACTGGCGCGGCCTCGACGGCCGGCGCGTCGTCGCCACCGAGAACGAGTGCTTCAACGACTGCGGCTTCACCGTCGCCGACACCGCCTACGCGGTGAAGATGGCGAACCTGAAGGCGCTGCAGCTGCGGATGAACTGGATCTACGTCGTGCCCGGTCCGAGCTATATGGCGACCTATCCCGAGCTCTGGAGCTGGACGCGGCTCGAGCTCGGCAAGCGCGCCTACGACGCCCCCGACGCCTGGGCGGCGCTGCGCGAGGCCGAGGACACCTACTGGATCGACGACACCAGCCACACCTGGAGCGGCGCCCCGTGGGTGCGGAATTTCGAGCGCTGGCTGCGGCAGAACGACGTCGCCCCCGACGGAATCGTGCGCCGAGGCACCGACGTGCGCGCCAACGAACCGACGCCGGAGAACGGCACGGCCTACGAAGGCCTGCGCACCCAGCTCTCCCTCGGCAGGAACGCGATCTACCTCGACCTCGACGACCGCTTCTTCGCCGGCGGCGTCGTGCCGGTCGAGGTGAAGGTGACGTATCGCGACAGCGGGACGGGCTCGTTCCGCATCGACTATCCGGCCGCGGGCGGCGTGACCTCGACGCCGCCGCAGGCCTACACGAACACCGGCGGCTGGCGCACCGCTGCCTTCAGTGTCCCCGACGCCCTGTGGAACGACACCCTCGCCGGCGGCAACGACCTGCGCCTCGCTGCGACCGGTCCCGCGGACCTGGAAGCCCGCTTCGTCCGCGTCGTCCGCCTCACCCGCCCGAAAGCCATCTTCCTCGACGCCTTCGAGTCGGGCACGTCCGGCTTCTGGTCGCCCTGAGGGCTTGCCTTCTGCTGTGACATCACCGGGAGAACGGCCAGTCGAGTCGAGTGAGATTCGTTGGGACGCGAATGAGCCGCTCGACCCTGATGACCAGATTCAAGACCCGCGGCGGGAGGCCGAGGCTGTTGTGCTAGCTTGATTGGAAGCACTGTGAATCGTGCTTGCTGCGAGGCTAGGAGGCGCCATTGAGTCCGAGGATTGGTCTGCCGCGTCACTCTCCACCAGCATCGTTTCGACTTGATGTCGAGACCGCGGAGATCGCCTGGACCGGGGGGCTGGAGGCCGCCTCCTGAAGCAGGGCGGTCATGACGTGCCGCGACGCGGTTTGGTTGTCTTGCGCAAACCAACTCGAGGCGTCGCGTCCTTCGGAGACCCGCGTGCACCTCTCGGGAATTTGATCAACGACTTCAGCGAGTGAATCTGACGTCTAACGCAACCAATTTTCCAGAATGAGAAACGGAGATTCGTATGATGAAGAACTTCAGGTCAACGCTGGTGGGTGTGACGTTGTTCTTGGTGTCGAGCTTGACCCTCTTCGCTCAGGCTTCCACTCTCTATTTCCCGGCGAGTCCCCTGATCCACCCCTTTGGTCAGTACGTGCTGCATGACAATCCGGACTGGGATAGGTACTTGATGTACTTCTCTGCGAATAGCGCAGTGAGAGGCGGGAAGCCCGTCGGGGACACTTTTACGCCAATTGACCCTGGGACCTACAACACACAGTGCGGAACCGCTTGGGGAGATCGAATTTGGTTGACTTGGAGTTTTGGCGATGGGAAGAACCCATTGGGATGGAATGCGCCGGATTGTTGTGGCAACACACCACCTTTCCTGCTGCTGGGTCTTGGTGCTCAAGATACAGATGGTGACGGGACCATCGAGCCCACGGACTACCAGGGAATTGGGGAGCGCGCACTCATCGGAGATCCTGCGGTCGTGTTCTGGCAGGGCAAGTGGCATATGTACTACGAGGGAACTGACGATTGCGCTGCCGCAGCGAACCGCATCTTCCATGCGACTGCAGATAGCTGGTTCGGTCCTTGGACGAAGAAGGGGCTGGTGACCGGACTTGGCGGATCCACTGCGGGCTCCGGGCAGAGCTGGCCCACGTTGTACATTGAGTCGCCCACGAAGCTGGGTCTCTACTTCACGGACGGTAATGTGCAGTTGCTCGCCGCGGATACAACGGATCCAAATGGACAGGCGTTCGTGGCAATTCCTGGCGCTGTCGTACCTCAGCAAGCGAATAGAGGGCAAGTAATTCCAACGGCGACAGGATTCAAGTTGGTCTACGACGTCTTTACGGGTACCACGGTCGAAGAGATTCGAGCATCGACCTCTACGAACAGGTACTCCTTTCCTGCAGGAAAGACCGCCTTTGCTGCAGGCCCGGCACACCTTGGCTTTGCCGATTTCGGCCTAGGCCTCCCTAGCGTTCTCAAGGTCGGAAGTGAAGAACGGGTGTATTTCACCGGCCACACCTATTCACAGCCGAGTTGGCTAGGCTGGGAGGTTTCCCAAATCAGCGTCGGGACCCTGGGGGCGCTGGCAGAACGGTTGACCAATGGAGGATTTGAGTCGATCACTGCAAATGCGAATTCGACAGCGGACTTGAGCTGGAGCAGAACGGCCTTCTCGGGCCCGACCACGATGGTCTTGGTTGCAAACGCCAGCCAGGCGTACGAAGGAACTGACTTCGCCAACTTGGGCCAGAGCAACTCAGCATCTCAAACTCTGGATCACACGGCTGTGTTCATTCCGACAAACGCCACGACAGCCACCTTGAGCTTTAGAGTGTCGGTGGTGACGAGCGAAGCTGGGCCGGCTGCCAATGACACCCTCTCGGTGAAGCTTGTCAACGCGTCGACAGGTGCCGTCCTCGCTACGCTCTTGAACCTGAGCAATCTCAACGATCCGAATCTTGGCTACACCTTGAAGTCGCTCAATGTCCTGCCGTACAAGAACAAGAACGTGAAGATCCGATTCGTTGCTACCACGAATGCTTCCAATGCCACAATCTTCCGAGTTGACAATGTGAGCTTGAAGGCTGACGGCTAATGGAAGATAGGTGAATCCAGCCTCGACGGCGACATGGAAAGTGTCGATTTGATCGCGATTTGCCTACCAAGAGGTCTTCTTCATAGACGGGGTGAGGAACCAGCAAGGGCTACCAAGTCAATCGGCGAGACTTGGCCGGAGGCGTCACTTGCCCCAGTCAGGGTGTCATAATTCACTGTCGATTGATGGGGACCGTTTTCTCGAAAAGGAAGTCGCGATGAGACCTGAGGGAATGCCGACAGAGCCCATCCCGTCCGATGGCGCGGAACCAACTGGGCCGAGTCGGCAGGTCCTCACCGGCCTCAATGTCATCGACGAGCATTTCGTTCCTTCACTCGGACTCGAGCTCGAGGACTACATCGCGGCCGGCGATCTGACTGGCGTACACCATCTCGTTCGGTACATCTGGGCGACCCGAGTCCTCTGCTCCTGCGCCGGGCTCGGGGACATCCTGGACCTCGGCTGCGGCAGCGGGTACGGCACGTCTCTCCTGGCGCAGGCGCTGCCGGGAGTGCGCGTTCTCGGCGTCGACTACGACCCCAACGCAGTCGCCGAAGCGAATCGGCTACGATCGCTGCCGAACCTTCGCTTTGCTGCTGGCGATCCGACCGACTGGAGTCGAACACTGGGCGACGGGCGCTATGGCGCCATCGTCTGTTTCGACGTGATCGAACATGTTCAGCATCGCGAGTTGATGCTTGAAGGCATTGTCGAGCACCTGCGTCCCGACGGAGCGCTGCTGCTTTCGACGCCTTGCGGCTCGCCGGAGAACATTCGAACGCCGGGATGGGTGCATCACCGCATCGAGTATGCAGCGGCTAGCCTCTTCGATTTTCTCCGGCGCTACTTCGGCCGGATTGAGAAATCGGATGACACTGACTTTCCTTCTCGGGCGGTTTTCGAGGAGCTGCATGCGCGCGGGGTCGACTACCTACTTCGCATGAATCCGGTCATCTGCAAGGCCCCGATTACGATCCGCAATCCGTACCGATAGAAAGCCTAGCTGGCGGTCGGAGATTTCTCAGCTGAAAGGCGCAGTGGTTCGGCGCCGCGAGCTCGGAGGATCTCGGAGGGAGTCTCGCCTCACACCATCGCCCCCGACTCGATGTCGGGGTGGGCGCGCATGAACTCGACGAGGTGGGGCATGTAGTCGGCGAGCTTCGGGCAGCGGATGCCGAGGGCCGCGAGGTCGCGGTCGGCGTTCGTGGTGTCGTAGAAGGTCGGGTGGATGAAGTAGTCGACCGCCGAGGCCGGAATCCCGAGCAGCTGATAGACGCCGGGCACGTACTCGATCGCCGACTTGGCGACGTTGAGCGGCATCGGCACGCGCACGATCACCCGGCCGGTGGCCTTGCCCATGAGCGTGATGGCGTCGTCGATCGTCGGCGGATCGGGGTCGGCGAGCTGGTAGCACTTGCCGGCGGAGCTCTTCGACTGCGACAGCGCGGCGATGGCGTCGATGACGAAATCGCGCGGCACCAGGTTGATGCGCGTGCGCTTCGGGTCGCCGGGCACCGGCAGCACGGCGACCGTCGGCTGCTTGAGCAGCCAGCGGATGACGTAGTAGGGGCCGTCGTACTTCTGCGTCTCGCCGGTGCGGCTGTCGCCGGTGACCACCGCCGGGCGGTAGATCGAGACCGGCAGGCCGGCCTTCATGCTCTCGCGCACCTCGACCTCGGCTAAGTACTTCGTCTCTTCGTAGAAGTTGTTGAACTCCTGGCCGCGCACCAGGTCGTCCTCGCGAAAGATGCCGGCGTAGCGGCCGGAGACGTAGCAGGTCGAGATGTACTGCAGGCGGCGGAGCTTCGCGCAGCGCCCGGCGAAGTCGAGGACGTTCCGGGTGCCGAGGACGTTGATCTTCATCGCGCTCTCGCGTTTGACCGAGAGGTCGTAGACCGCCGCGAGGTGGAAGATCTCGCTCACTTCACGCGCCAGCGTCGCGGGGTTCTCGAGCCCGAGATCCTTCTGCGTGATGTCGCCGGTGACGAGCTGCAGCCGGCCGGCGAGGCCGGCCTTCGCGCCCCGTCCAGTCTTGTCGCCGCTCGGGGCGAGCTCGGCTTCGATTTCCGCCAGCCGCTTCTTCGCCAGGCTCATGAACTTCGGTTGCACCAGACAGACGACGGACGGCTTGGCGCTGCGCGCCAGGATCCGTCGCACGAGCTCGGAGCCGAGAAAGCCGGGGAAGCCGGTCAGCAGGACTGTGGTCATGGTTGTCTACCTCGAAAAGCGTCTCAACGCAGGCCGGGCAGGCGGCGGAGCGCGCGCAGCGCCTGGGTCATCCAGCGGCCGAAAACCTCGTCGGGCACGCCGGTAGGAGCTGCGATCGCCATCCCGCGCTGGATCGCCACGGTCTGGGCTTCGGTGTACTTCAGGATCCCTTCGCTGCCGTGGCGGCGCCCGAGGCCGGAGCTCTTGAAACCGCCCATCGGCGCCTCGACCGACCCCCAGGCCGCGGCGTAGGCCTCGTTGATGTTGACCGTGCCGGCGTGGATGCGCGTCGCGATGCGGCGGGCGAGGTCGGTGTCGCGCGACCAGATGCTGGCATTGAGCCCGTACTCGGTCGCGTTGGCGAGCTCGATCGCCTGCTGGTTGGTGGCGAACGGGTAGACCGAAACGACCGGGCCGAAGGTCTCGTCGGCGAAGAGCAGCATGTCGGGGGTGACGCCGGTGAGGATTGTCGGCTCGAAGAAGAGCGGACCCAGATCGGGCCGCGCCGTGCCGCCGACCTCGACGCGCACTCCCTTGGCGATGGCGTCCTGGATATGGCGGGTCACCGTCGCGAGCTGCTTGGGCGAGGCCAGCGAGCCGACGTCACAGCTCCAGTCGAGCGCCGAGCCGAGCTTCAGGCTCCTCGTCGCGCGCACGAAGTCGGCGACGAAGCGGTCGAACAGCGACTCGTGGACATAGAGGCGCTCGATCGAGATGCACAGCTGCCCGGCGGAGGAGAACGAACCGCGCACCGCGCCGGCCACCGCGGCGTCGAGATCGGCGTCGGCGAGGACGAGCATCGGGTTCTTGCCACCGAGCTCGAGCGAGCAGCCCATCAGCTGGCTGCCGGCTTCGGCGGCCAGCTTGCGCCCGGTCGGCGTCGAGCCGGTGAACTGCAGGTAGTCGGAGGCTTCGAGGATCGAAGGTCCCAACACCACGCCCTCACCGGCCACCGCCAGCATGATCTCTTCCGGCAGACCGCACTCGTTCAGCAGGTCGATCGCCCAGAGTTGCGAGAACGGCGTCTGCAGGTCCGGCTTCGCGAGCACGGCGTTGCCGGCGAGGAGCGCCGGGATGGCGTCGGTGATCCCCATCGACAGCGGGTAGTTCCACGGCGAGATGATGCCGATGATCCCCTTGGGGTGCTGGTACTGCCAGGCCTGGGTGAGTCCCGGCAGAGCCCCCTTGCGGCTCTGGGGGGCGAGGATCTCGGCCGCATGCACGGCATAGAAGCGCGTGACGATCGCGGTGTCGAGCACCTCTTCGAGGGCGTGCTTCCTCGCCTTGCCGGCTTCGAGCTGAATGAGGTCGAGGATCTCCTCCTGGCGGTCGAGCAGACGGTCGTGGAAGCGCAGGAAGATCTTCGCCCGCTCGGCGAACGGCCGCATCGCCCAATCCTCCTGGGCGAGGCGCAGGCGCGCCTGGGCGAGGACGACGTCCGCCGGTGTCGAGCGCGGCAGGGTGCCGATGAGCGAGTGGTCGAAGGGCGAACGGACCTCGATCGGCTCGTTTTCCCGCGTCCCTGCGGCCGAGGCCACGACGTGCCGGGCGAAAGACGGCAGGCGGTCGAGAACCGCCGGCCGGCGCCCGGCGGTGGCGACGGGGTGAGAGGTGTCCTGGAGATGCGGCGAAACGGGTTTGCGGCCGGCGGCTTTCGCGGGTTTGGCGGCAGGGGCCATGGTCCCCTCAGGTTCTCACCCGCCGGGCTTTACGTCAAGCTGCGGCAAGAAAATGACGCGCCGCGGCGTAACTGCCCGGCGCTACGCCTTGGCCGGGCCGAACGAGCGCTCGAACAGGCTGTGGATCGCCGCCTTGCCCTCGTCGGTGAGGTTGCGGGTGCCGGTGCCGGCGAAGGCCTTGCTGCCGATCTTCGGCTCGGCCGGGTTCCAGCGGCCGTCGGTCCAGGTGAACCACTGGTGGCGGCCCTGGTCGAAGACCCAGATCTCGCGGTTGAACATCTTGGCGAGCTCGACCCCCCAGCCTGTGCCCCCCTTGACGGTGTCGTCGGGCTGGATCCAGCCGAGGGCGAAGACCTGCCAACTGCCGTTCACCATGTGGTAGAGCGACTGGATGACGCGGCGGATGAGGTCGGCCTCGTGATAGGTCCGGCCCATTCGCTTGGAGACGATCTCCATCGAGATATCGCCCTCGGCGAGCTCGCTTTCGCCCAGCACTTTGACGCCGACCGGCCACTCCATGGCGTGGCCTTCGAACGACAGGGTGGTCTGGTCGATCCCCCAGCGCTTCGCGCAACGGCCGAATTCGGCCTCGGCCCCACGGTGGCCGCCGGAGATCAGGCTGACTCGATTCGAATTCGGCATCGCGAAGCTCCCAAGTAGTGGACCGGCGGCTCATGCCGCACTGCGTCGTACCCCGAATTGTATCCGAGGCGGGCCCGGACGAGATCCGAGCCCTCGCCTGCTACCCCCCGAACCCTGCCAGGACGTCGAGGACGAAGTCGATGTCCTTGTCGGTGTGGTCGGCGGAGACCTGGAAACGGATGGTCTCGTCGCCTTTGGGGACGACGGGGAAGTTGAGGCCGGTCGCCAGGACGCCGTGCTTGAGGAGGTGGCG
This sequence comes from Thermoanaerobaculia bacterium, assembly GCA_044230215.1. Taxonomy (GTDB): domain Bacteria; phylum Acidobacteriota; class Thermoanaerobaculia; order Multivoradales; family JAGPDF01; genus JAGPDF01. Next base: position 12,992 of record JBGARM010000031.1, read on the forward strand.
CACCAGGGCGGTGGTCTTCGGGGTGTCGCGGACGAAGAGCGGCACGACTGGGTGGGTGCCTTGCAGGGTCTCGAATCCGAGCCGCACCAGGCCGTCGCGGAACTGCTTGGTTCTTGCGGCGAGGTGCGCGAGAAGCCCCTTGCCATCCGGGCCGTCGAGGATCTCGACCGCTTTCTTCGCCGCCGCCGCCTCGGCGGGGGTGATGGGGTTCGAGTAGATGTAGGTCGGCGCCGACTCGCGCAGGAAGTCGATCAGGCCGGCGGCGCCGGTGACGTAGCCGCCGTTGACGCCGAACGCCTTGCCCAGGGTGCCGATGAGAACGTCGGCCGGGCCGGAGCCGGAGGCCTCCTCGGTGCCACGGCCGGTGGCGCCGAATGCCGCCACGCCGTGCGAATCGTCGACGATCACCACCGCGTTCTCGGCGAAGGCGGCGTCGTGGCGGCGGGCGGCGGCGAGGATCTCGGGCAGCGGCGCGTGGTCGCCGCGCATCGAGAAGATGCCGTCGGTGACCACCAGCGCGCGCTTGCAGCCCTCCACCTCGGTCAGCCGGGCGTCGAGCTCGGCGACGTCGTTGTGGCGGTAGACGCGCTTCTCCTTCGGCCGCGCCAGCTTGATGGCGTTGATGATGCAGTTGTGGTTCAAGGCGTCCGAGACCAACGCCGTCTCTTCCGTCACCAGCGGCGTGAAGACACCGAGCATCGAGGCGTAGGCCGACGAGAAGATCATCGCCGCTTGGCGGCCGTGGAAGCGCGCCAGCGTCGCCTCGAGCTCGATGTGCGGGGCGTAGGTGCCGCTGATGAAGCGCACCGCGCCGGGGCCCGCGCCGTACTTCCGCGACGCCTCCTCTTCGGCCTCGATCACCTCGCGGCGCAGGTTCATGCCGAGGTAGTTGTTCGAGTTCATCTTGAGGAAGAGCTCGCCGCCGCGCCCGGCGACGCGGTACCGCGGGCCGTAGCCCTCGGCAGCGGGGACTACCCCTTCGATGACCAGCTCATAGCGCTTCGGGTTGCCGCGCGCGTCGAGCACGGCGAGGTCGTTCGCAAGGGCGCCAAGGAAACGATCGTGGGGCATGGGAACCTCTCTGTCAGGCTGCGGCGCGCCGCGAGCGGCGCGCGTCAGACGATGCGGAGCTTGATGCGCAGTTCGCGGAGCATCTCGGCGACCATCGCGCCGAGGTCGTAGCGCGGCGCCCAGCCCCATTCGGCGCGGGCGGCCGTGTCGTCGAGCGACTCCGGCCAGGAGTTGGCGATACGCTGGCGCACCGGGTCGATGTCGTAGTCGATGGTGAAGCCGGGCAGGTGCCTGGCGATCTCGGCCGCGAGCTCGACCGGCG
>JBGARM010000320.1:0-3987 GCA_044230215.1 Thermoanaerobaculia bacterium
GGTTCGGCAGCAGCTCCGGCAGGCGCAGGTGGATGAGGTCGTGGATCGTCACGACCACCCGTGTCGGGGTGCGCAGCGGCAGGACGTAATGCGGGCTGTGAAACAGATCCGGCCGATGGCGGACGAGCTGCTGCCCGACCGACCACTGCTCGCGCAGCGAGTAGCCGGGGGCGTCCTCCTCGACCCAGAGGAAGTTCCCGGGCAAGTCAGAGAGGAGCTCCCGCGCCAAGCGCGGCGCGAGCAGCAGATAACGCGACTCGTCGTCGAGCCTGGCGAGCCCCGCCAGCAGACCGCGCAGGTAGGTGCCGATGCCGAAATCGGCGATCTTCCTGGCGTCGATGGCGATGGTCGGCGTCCGCACCGGAGCCGTCCTGTTCGCCGCGGACCGCGCCGGCGCGGTCACGGAGTCCGGCTCCGATCGGCGCGGGCCCGCCGGAACGAGTCGGCGTGGAGCGCAGCGGAGCGCCTCCAGGTGAAGGCGGCGGCGCGTTCGAGCCCGCGGGCGCGCGCCGCGGCGAGGAGCTCCGGGGAGTCGAGCCCCTCGCGCAGCAGGCCGGCGAGCTCGGCGGCGTCCTCCGGGTCGAAGCGCCCGCCAGCGTCGCCGACGACTTCGGGAAGGCTCGAAATGTCCGAAACCAGCACCGGAACGCCGCAGGCCATCGCCTCGGCGGCCGGCAGGCCGAAACCCTCGTAGAGCGATGGGAAGACGAAGATCGTCGCCGCCTGGAGCACGGCGACGAGATCCGCCCGGTCGAGGTGCCCGAGGCGTCGCAGACCCGCCGCCGCGAGGCGCTCCATCCGCCGATGGGTCGCGCGCGATCCCCAGCCGTCGGGTCCGGCGACCAGCAGCGGGGGAGTCTCGGCGTCGGCGCCGCGCAGCGACTCCCAGGCGTCGAGCAGCAGGTCGAGGTTCTTGCGCGGCTCGATCGTGCCGGCGAAGAAGATGAAGCGTTCGGGCAGCCCGAGGCGCGCCCGGATGGCCGCCCGCTCGTCCTCGGAGACAGGGTGGAACTCGGCAGTGACGCCGTGCCAGGCAACGTCCGTACGGCCGGCCGCCTCGGGCCACTGCTGGGCGATCTCGTCCGCCACGGCGTGCGAGCCGGTGAGAATCCGCGCCGCCTGGCGGACCGAGCGGTCGAGAAACGGCAACAGGCTCAAGCGCACGCGCCAGGCCAGGGTCTCGGGATGGTGGAGCGCCGCGAGGTCGTGGAGGGTCACCACTGCGGGCACCGGCAGCCGGCTCGGCAGGGTCAGGAGCGGTGACCAGAAGAGGTCGATATCCCCCTCTGCCAGCCGGCGTGGCAGGTAGCTCTGCTGCCAGAGCACGCCAAGCGGCGCGGCGTGCCGCTCGACGACGAGCCCGCGCTCGGCGAGCCGCACCGAAGCGTGCAGCGGGGCATGGGCGAGTCCGACGAAGTCGAACTCGCCCTGCTGCAGCATCTCCCCGAGCAGCGCTTCGGTATACACGCCGATACCGGTCGGGCGGGGAACCAGCGCCCGGAGGTCGACTCCGATCCGGGGGCGCTGCGGCCGTGCGCTCTCAGGCGGCTGCTGGGAAGGGGCGATGAAGGGCTCTCCTCGTGGTAGGGACCGCCTGCGGGCGGCCGCCGGGGTCCGCCGGCGGCCACGCCGCAGTCTACGACAGCGCTCCGTCGTTCGTTGGCAGCGCCCGCAGTTGCGGCGGCGGAGCGCGGGATGCGTCGCGCCGCCAGGGCGACAGATCCGAGTGTTAAAGTTCCGCCGCGCGCGCCGCGAATCGATGACGACGATCCCCGCATCTCCCGCCTCCAGTCCCGCTGCGGATCCGGCCGCCGAGCCGGAGCTCGCCCGGCTGGCGGCGACGATCGCCGGCCTGCGCGCCGGGGTGCGCCAGCGCCAGGGCGAGGCGGCCACGATCCGCACCGGCGCCGACGAGCTGCACGGCCTGCTGCTCGAGCTGCAGCGCCACGAGTTCGTCCAGGAGCCGATCCCGGTCTCGCCGCGCCCGGCCTACGGCCGCCTGCTGGTATTCGTGCGCAAGGCGTTCTACCACCTGTTCGTGAAGTGGCACGCGCGGGCGGTCCTGCAGCAGCAGAACAGCTTCAACCAGAGCGCCAGCCGCCTGTTGAGCGAGCTCGCCTTGCGTCAGAAGCGGGCGGCGGAGGAGAGCGTCCAGCTCGAGCTGCGGCTGCGGCGTCTCGAACAGGCGCTCCAGCCCGAAGGTGAGGACGGGTCCACGGCCGAGGCGGACCGGCCGCCGGCGTCGGACGCCGGGAGCGCCGCCGGGTGAGTGCCCGGATCGCCATCTGTGCAGCGCAGGTACCATTTGTCCGCGGCGGGGCGGAGGTCCTCTACGAGAGCCTCCGCGACGAGCTCGTGCGGCGCGGGCACCAGGCCGAGATCGTCAGCCTGCCCTTCAACTGGTCATCGCGGCTGAACATCGTCCAGAGCGCCCTCGCCTGGCGGCTGGTCGACCTGACGACCGCGGCGGGGGAGCCGATCGACCTGGTGATCGCCACCCGCTTTCCCTCCTATCTGGTTCGCCATCCGTGCAAGGTGGTCTGGCTCATCCACCAGTTCCGGCAGATCTACGAGCTCAAGGGGACGCGCTTCAGCGACTTCGGCGAGCGCCCCGAGGACGCCGAAACCGAGAAGATGCTGCGCCAGTTCGACCAGCGGGCTCTGGGCGAGGCCCGGGCGCGGTTCTCGATCTCGCGCAATACCGCCGACCGGTTGGCCCGCTTCAACCGGCTCGAGGCCGAGCCGCTCTACCCGCCGCCGGCGTTGGGCGGGCGCTATCGCGCCGGCGAGTACGGCGACTACCTCTTTTCGGTCGGCCGCCTCGACCCGATGAAGCGTTTCGACCTGCTGCTGCGCGCCGTCGCCGCGGCGAAGTCGCCGGTGCGCTGCGTGATCGCCGGCGAAGGCCCCGACCGCGAGCGCCTGCAGCAGTTGGCCGCCGAGCTGGGGATCGCGTCGCGGGTGGAGTTTCCGGGGCGGATTGCGGACGAGCGCCTGATCGAGCTCTACGCCGGCGCGCTGGCGGTCTTCTATGCACCGTTCGACGAGGACTACGGCTATGTCACCGTCGAGGCGTTCCAGTCGCGCCGGCCGGTGTTGACGACCAGCGACAGCGGCGGAGTGCTCGAGTTCGTCATCGACGGAGTGAACGGCTTCGTCGCTCCTCCCGGTGCGCATCGCGAGATGGGCGCGCGGATCGATCGCCTGGCGGGCGATCGGGAGCTCGCGCGCCGTCTCGGCGCGGCGGGCGCCGAGCGTGTGGCAGAGATCCACTGGGACGGCGTCGTCGAGCGTCTGCTCGCGCCGCTCGCCTGAGGCGGCCGGATGCGTATCGCCTGGGTGAGCCCGCTGCCGCCGGCGTCGTCGGGGATCGCCGACTACAGCGCCTTGCTGCTGCCGCACCTCGCCCGACGCCACGAGCTCGAGCTTTTCCATGACGGTGACGGGCCGCCCGCAGCGGCCATCGCCGAGCGCTGGCGGTGCCGCCCGGTCGCCCTCCTGCCGGCCGATGCCGCGCGCTTCGACCTCGTCGTCTATCAGATCGGCAACAGCGCGCCGCACCACGCCGAGAGCTTCCGCCTGGCGCTCGAGCTGCCGGGGGTCGTCGTGCTGCACGAGTTCATGCTGCACCATCTGGTGCGCGGGCTGACCCTGGCGAAAGGCGACGCCGCGGGCTACTGCGAAGAGATGCGCTACGCCGCCGGCAAGAGCGGCGAGATGGCGGCGCGACGGCTGCTCGACACCCACTATCCCGTCGATACCTGGAACTTCCCGCTGTTCGAGCGCCTGGTCGATCGCAGCCGGACGATCGTCGTGCACAACGAATTCGCCCGCCAGCGGGTGCTCGCGAGCCGCCCGCTGGCCCGCGCCTGTTCGATGTCGGCCGCGGTGCGCACGAGCACATAGTCGTCGGGCCGCGCGGCGAGCCACGCGCGCAACGCGGCCAGCATGCGCAGGTGGGCCTCGATGTCCTGCTCGCCGAAGCCG
>JBGARM010000321.1:0-3972 GCA_044230215.1 Thermoanaerobaculia bacterium
GTGGGGGCCGTTGGCGATGCGCGAAGGGGGCGCGACCGTGAGGCCAAGCGTGGCGAACCGAGCGCCCCCTTCGCGCGGCGACGACGGCTCCGGCCGTACCTACGGCGCCGGCGCTGCCTCGCGCACCCAGCGCGTCGTGCCGAGGTCATAGGTGAGGAGCGCGACGACCTTTCCGCCGGCGTCGCGCTCGAAGCTCAACGGAGCGAACAGGCCGACACCGCGGAACCGCCCACCGGCGACCGGGACGACCTCGATCTCCGGCGCGCCGTTCGCAGAGACGAAGAGAGCGCTGCCGCGCGCGCTCACCGCCAGGGCGTCGATGCCGAAGCGGTAGGTCCCCACGTAGTCGGCGAGCGGACCGAGGTCGACCGCCGCGCGCTCGAGCACCAGCGGCACGTTGCGGTCGCCGAAGCCGTGCTCCTGGCCGCAGACCGGGCACTTCGTCGGCGGCTCGCCCGAATTCACCGACGCCACGCGGTGGGCGACCGGCGGCAACTGGCGCAACGCCTGGTAGATCGCGCCGATGTCCTCGTCGGTGAGATTCCGGTAGGCGACCCACGGCATCGCGCCGTGCAGCGTGCCGCCGTGGCCGCTACGCAGCACGCCGCGGAAGATCCCCTCGGTGTAACCGCCGATCCCGGTCGGGTCCGGCGTCAGGTTGGCGCTGAAGGCGTGCTCGCCGAAGCGTTCGATCGGATTCCCGCCGCCGCCGATGCCGGGATTCGTCGGCGCCTCCCACGCCGAGTGACAGCCCAGACAGTCGGCAATCTCGACCAGATAGGTGCCGCGGGCGACCGGATCGGAGAGGTCGCGCGCCGGCACCGGCGCGGTGAGCAGCACCGCCCCCTCCGCGCGCTCCTTCTCCAGCGCGGCGGAGAGGAGACGCTGCGGCAGGGCGTTCGCCACCGGCGGCAGCGAGCGCAGATAGACGATGATCGACGCCAGGTCCTCGTCGGAGAGGCTGCGAAATGCCCACCACCACATCGGGAGGCCGAGCCCGCGGCCGTCGTGCCCGACCCCTTCACGAATCGCCCGGGCGAGCATGTCGTCCGTCCAGGCTCCGGCGCCGGTCTCGAGGTCGGGGGTCAGGTTGGGCGCCACCAGGCGGTGGTCGGGCCCCTCCTCCAGGATCGTGCCGGAGAACTCCCTGCCGGCGACCGGCGGCGCGCCCGGCTGGCTGCGGTCGCGCGGCGAGTGGCAGACCACGCAGCCGACGGCGGCGGTCGCGAGGTAGCGCCCCCGTGCGACCCGCTCCGGAGTGCGTTCGAAGTGCACGTCGGTGAGCGGCCGCGCGTGCACTGCCGCGAGCGGCGCTGGCACGGCCGCGCGCTCCGGGCGGCCACAGCCGACGGCGCCGAGCAGCGCGACGACGCCGCAGACGAAGTTCCGCTGCATCGATCTCATGAATTCCCCCAACGGAGAATACCCGCATCGAGCGACATCCGGGCCGATTTCCGCGCCGTCGTGCCTCACCGTCCCACCCTTCGGGGTGTTGGAGCCCTCCTCGCCGAAGGAGCATCTTGTCGGTGAAGGGAGGCGTCATGGACGGAGCTCCCCAGACGACCACCACGGCCCGCAAACGGCCGTTGCCGTACCTCGAAGCGCAGTTTTGCAAGGGTTGTGGACGCTGCATCGGATCCTGCCCCAAGCACTGCATCACTTACGACGACCATGTCGACCCGCGCACCGGCCTGGTCCCGGTAGTGATCGATCTCCACGACTGCAACGGCTGCGCGCTGTGCATGGACGCCTGTCCGGAGCCCTACGGGCTGCGGCCGGAGACCCGGGAGGCGCTCGCCATCGCCGAGGCCCCGCCGATACCGGCGGCATTGCCCCCGGTCGGCGAGGTCGCGACCCCGAGCTCCCAGATCGGCGTCGAAGGCCGGCTCCCGCTCGCCTCCGCCGTCGAAATCGCCGACGAATGCCTGCCGCTCCCGGCGCGCGAGCCGCTCACCGTCAAGGGCAACCACGCCGCGGCCATAGGTGCGCTGCTTGCCGGCTGCCGGCAGTTCTACGGCTACCCCATCACCCCGTCGACCGAGGGCACCGAGCTCATGGCGCGGCTGCTCCCCGATCTCGGCGGCGCGTTCGTGCAGGCGGTCTCCGAGGTGGCGACGATCGCCCACCTCTATGGCGCCGGCGGCGCCGGCATGAAGGCGATGACCTTCACCTCCTCCCCCGGCTTCAGCCTGATGCTCGAGGGGATGAGCTATCTCATCGGCGCCGAGCTCCCGGCGGTCGTCGTCAACGTGATGCGCGGCGGCCCGGGGCTCGGCAACATCGCCCCCGAGCAGTCGGACATCAAGCTCGTCTGCCGCGGACTCGGCCATGGCCACACCCATGCCATCGTCCTCGCGCCGGCATCGCCGCAGGAGATGCTCGATCTGACGATGCTCGCCTTCGAGCTCACTCTGAAGTATCGCAACCCGGTCATCCTCCTGGCCGACGGTTACCTCGGCCAGATGACCGGCAAGATCGACCTGCCGCCCTACTACGTCAAGCCCGGCGTACCCGCCTGGGCAGTCACCGGCGATCGCGCTCACCGCCGCAATCTCATCTCCTCGATCTACCTCTCCGAGGTCGACCTCGAGGCCCATAACCACCATCTGGTCGAGAAGTACGCCGCGATGGAACGCGACGAGGCGCGCGCCGAGCGCTATCGCACGCACGACGCCGACGTCCTCCTCATCGCCTGCAACACCCCGGCGCGGATGGCCAAGGGCGCCGTCGAGGCGCTGCGCGCCCAGGGCGTGCGTGCCGGGCTATTCCGGCCGGTGACCCTCTGGCCGTTCCCCGTCCGCCCGCTCCTGCCGGCGCTCGAGCACGCCCGCCGGATCGTCGTCGTCGAGGCCTCCGCCGGGCAGCTCGAGGACGAGGTGCGGCTGGCGCTCTCCCATGCCGGAGTCGCACCGCCGCCCATCGAGTCGGTGCGCCGGCTCGGCGGCGTGCTGCCGTCGACCGAAGAGATCGTCGATGCCGTTCTGGCCAAGGAGTTCTCCGGGCCGGGCGGCCGCGGGATGGAGGTGGCGTCATGACCGTCTTTTACGACCTCTTCGAACGCCACGCCCACGGCGAGGGCCTGAAGGGCCATTCGACCCACTACTGCCCGGGCTGCGGCCACGGGCTGATCCAGAAGTTCCTCGCCGAAGCGATCGACGAGCTCGGCATCCAGGACCGCACGATCGCCGTCTCGCCGGTCGGCTGCGCGGTCTTCATGTACTACTACCTCGACGTCGGCAACACCCAGGCGGCGCACGGCCGCGCCCCGGCGGTGGCGGTGGCGCACAAGCTCGCCAACCCGGAGGCGATCGTCATCTCCTACCAGGGGGACGGCGACCTCGCCTCGATCGGTCTCGCCGAGATCCTCTCGGCCGCCGAGCTGTCGCTGCCGATCAGCGTCATCTTCGTCAACAACGCGATCTACGGCATGACCGGCGGACAGATGGCGCCGACTTCGCTCCCGGGCCAGGTCACCGTGACCTCGCCCGGAGGACGCGGCACCTTCGAGGGCAAGCCCCTGCGCATGTCGGAGATGATCGCCGGCATCGACGGGCCAATCTATGTCGAGCGCGTCGCGCTCTACGATCCGAAGCAGCGTCAGCGCGCCCGCAAGGCGATCAAGAAGGCGCTCGAGCTGCAGGTCGAAAACCGCGGCTTCTCGTTCGTCGAAGTGCTCGCCGAGTGCCCGACCCACCTGCAGAAGACGCCCGAAGAGGCCGAAGCCGGGGTGCGCGACGCGATGACGCCGTTCGTCCCGCTCGGCGTGAAGAAGGACCTGACGGTCGAGCCGCGCCCCGCCCTGCCGGTGCCGGACTACGATCCGTTGCGCCTGCTGGCGGCGATCGGGGCGTCGACCGCAGCACCGCCGCGCTTCGCCAAGGGCTTCCCGATACATCTCGGCCCGCGTGACATCGGCGTCAAGTTCGACGTCGCCGGCGGTGACGGCTAGCAGACCGCGTCGATGATGCTCAC
>JBGARM010000322.1:0-3957 GCA_044230215.1 Thermoanaerobaculia bacterium
GGTGCTCGATCACCTGCCACAGCCCGAGCACCCCGAGCGTTATGAACCAGAGCAGCATCACCGGGCCGAACAGTGCCCCGACGGTCGCAGTGCCGCGCCGCTGAAACAGGAAAAGGAGGGCCAAAATGACGACGGCAATCGGCAGAATGTAGGGTTCGAGTAGCGGCGTGACCACCTTGAGCCCTTCGACGGCCCCCAGTACCGACATCGCCGGGGTGATCACGGCATCGCCATAAAACAGCGCGGCGCCGAAAATGCCGAGTACTGAGAGCAGCCAGAGCAGCCGCGGCGACGCGTTGGCCGTGCGTAAGGCCAGCGCCGTCAAGGCCATGATGCCGCCCTCGCCTCTATTGTCGGCGCGGGTGATGAAGAGGACGTATTTGAGCGAGACGGTGATGGTCATCGCCCAGAAGACGAGCGACAGGATGCCGAGCACGTTTTCCAGGCTGATGCCGACGCCGTGCGGCATCGCGAAGCACTCCTTCATGGCATAGAGCGGCGACGTGCCGATATCGCCGTACACCACGCCTACCGCCCCGAGGCTCAACCGCGCCAGATCCTTCGGCGAGCGGATGATCGGTGCGTGGGAGGTGATCTGAAGGTCGACGCCCGTCGCGGGCTCGGACTGGGCCATGAGGAGTTTGAAGAGTAGCACGCGCACCCGGGCGGCGGCGCTGGCGTTCGGCGCCGGAAGCCGATTGCACGATCGCCGGCAAATACAACAGAATCAGTCTCTTACCATGATGCCGTCGGCGCTTCCCCTGGCTCTGTTCGCGGCCACCTACCTGCTCCTCGCCATCGGCCGGATCCCCGGACTGGCGCTCGACCGGACGGGCTTTGCCGTGCTCGGGGCGCTGGCCTTTCTGGCGACCGGCGAGATCACGCTCGACGAGGCCAAGGCCGCCCTCGACGCCCCGACGCTCACCCTGCTCTTCAGCATGATGTTGCTGTCGGCGCAGTACCAGATGTCGGGACTCTACGGCGCGATCGGCAGGCGACTGGCCAGGGTCGGCGATCCGCGGCGCTTGCTCGCCGGAGTGGTCGTGGTTTCGGCTCTCCTCGCCGCGGTCTTGACCAACGATGTGGTCTGCTTCGCCCTCACCCCGCTGGTCTGCGCGGCGCTGCTCACCACCCGCCTCGATCCGCTCCCCTACCTGCTGGCGCTCGCCTGCGGCACCAACATCGGCAGCGCGCTCACCCCGATCGGCAATCCGCAGAACATCCTCATTTCGCAGAAGCTCGGCCTCGCCTTCCTGCCGTTCGTCCTCGCCTGCGCCCTGCCGGTCGCCGCGGCGCTCGCCTTCACCTACTGGTTTCTCGCCCGCCGGCTGTGCGAGCGCAGCGGCACCGCCGCGGAGACTCGAGCGGCGGTGCGAGCGGAAACCGCCGCCGTGCCGGCGCTCGATCGCCGGGAGGCGGCGAAGGCAATCGTCCTCACGGTTGTGGCCATCGGGCTCTTCCTGACGCCGGTGCCCGCCTACCTCACCGGCTGCGCCGTCGCCGGCATTGTTCTGACCAGCCGCCGGATGCACAGCCGCACCATGCTCGGGCTGGTCGACTGGCAGATGCTGGCGCTCTTCGTGGCGCTGTTCATCGTCACGCGAGGGCTCGAGCTCTCGGGCTGGACCGAGGCCGGGCAGCGCGCCCTCGCCGGCGCCGGCCTGCATCTTGCGAGCACGAGCGTGCTGGTGCCGGTCGTCGCGCTGCTCGGCAATCTGGTGGGCAACGTCCCGGCCGTCATGCTCCTGTTGCGCTTCGTGCCGAACGAGCCCGCCCTGCCGACCGTCGGTTACGCCCTGGCGCTCGCCTCGACCTTCGCCGGCAATGCTCTCATCGTCGGCAGTGTGGCGAATCTGATCGTCGTCGAGCAGGCCAGCCGGCTCGGGATCCGAGTCGGATTCCGCGAGCACTTGCGAGTCGGCCTCCCTGTGACTCTCGTCTCCCTCGCCGCCGCCCTCGCGATGCTGCTCTGGCTCGGCTGAAGCGGCGGCGGCTCAGCGGAAAGGCACCGCCAGAGGCGGCGGCGCGACACTCCTCGAAACGACCTGGAGGTCCACTGGCGCGAGCAGCGCCAGAACCTCGTCCGACCAGGCCGAGGTGTCCGCAGTCTCGAAGCCGTCGACGAACGGCAGCGACTGGACGACTGCGAGCGCCGCGATCGCCTCGCTGTTCATCTCGCCATACTCCGGCGGGTAGCTCCAGCCGCAGGTCGGCCCGGCACTCACCGTCGCATGCAGGAAATCGACCCCTTCGATGATCGCCTGCTGCCAGGGCAGGGTGAAGTTCCACGGGTCGGCACGCAGGCCGAGGATCGCGTAGGAGGTGGCCTGGAAGTCGCCGCCGCCCCAGGAGCCGTCGCCCGCCTGGGCGGCGATCAGGAGATCGGCCATGGCGAGCGCGTCGGCGTACAGCGCCGGAGGAAGGGAGCCCGCCGCGTGGAGCTCGAGCATCGCCCGCAGCAGCGCTCCCCAGGACGACTCGGTGTAGTCCCAGCCGCCGTAGAGGACGTGCTCCCAGTCGACCCGGCGCGCCAGCAGCTGCTCGACGATCCCGACCGAATAGACGTCGAAGCCGGCCAGCCGCGCGGCGCGGACATGCGCCGCGAGGTCCCAACCCGAAAGGGATTTGCGCAGGTTGATGTAGTAGTCGGCGAGGTCGTGCGGGTCGGGGTACTGGATCAGCCAGCGGGCGTAGAACTGCGTGCCGAGGGTGCAGTAGGCGGAGCTCTCGGGCTGCTCCGCAGCGCCCGGCGCGAGGCCGTAGTCGGCGGGATTGAAGGCGCAGGCGTCGAAAAGCATCTCGACCTCCTGCGCGTAGGGGCGCTGCATCGTCGGCGGCGGCCCCGGCAACACCGTCGAGAGACGGCCGACGATCAGGTTGACGGTGTCGAAGGCGCCGAGAGCATAGGCCGGATTGGAGGTCGGCACCGTGGCATAGAAGAGCCCGTCGGCGGAGATCCCCTGGATATTGGTGTAGGTGTTGCCGGAGCCGATCTCCCACTCCCACACGCCGCTGTCGACCACGGTGGTCGTGCCGTTCAGGAAGTCTCCCTTGCGGATGAGGTGGGTGTCGGCCGCGCAGGGTAGAAACTGCGCCGCCGACGGCACCGCTCCGGCGAGGAGCCCGACTGAGATCAGCAACACTGCTTTCATGGCAACCCTCCTGCGTTCATACAGCACGATAAGTACGAGGCGACTCCTAGAAGCCGCAAGCATACCGTTCGCTCGCCGCCGGGAGCCTCCCTGAACAGGTGGGGTCTCGCCGGAGTTGCGTCAGCTCTCCGCCTGGGGCCCTTCAGGCGATCGGGCGTTCCCTCGCCGCCACCAGGCGATCCCGCCCGAGGCGTTTCGCCTCGCAGAGCGCCAGGTCGGCGCGGCGCAGAGTCGCGGGGAGATCCTCGACCTCCGCGCGCACGACCGCGACGCCGATCGACAGCGTGCCGCGGAAGACGGCTCCGTCCCCGAGATCCACGGGCCGGGCGGAGAATTCGGCGCGCACGCGCTCGGCGCGCTCCACGGCGACCTCGCGCGGCGCGCCCGCCAGGAGCAGGACGAACTCGTCGCCTCCCGTCCGGCAGACCAGGTCCGATTCGCGCACGCTGGCGGTCAGAATCTCCGCCAGAACCTGGAGCACCAGGTCGCCCGCGGCATGGCCGTGCTCGTCGTTGACGCTCTTGAAGCAGTCGATGTCGAGGGCGACGATCGCCAGCGCCTCGCCGGTGCGCAGCGCCCGGGCGACGTCGCGACCGGCGACCTCATCGAAATAGCGCCGGTTGTAGAGCCCGGTCAAGGGATCACGGATCGCCTGCTCGCGCAGCTTCTCGTTGAGCAACTCGATCTCCGAGACGCGCGCGGCGAGCTCGCGGTGGGCCGCGGCGAGCGCCTCCTCGGCCCGGCGCCGGGCGCTCACGTCCGACTTGATGGCGACGAAGTGCGTCACTTCGCCCACTGCATCCTG